>NZ_QOCL01000009.1:0-300000 GCF_004006665.1 Halobacteriovorax sp. HLS | reverse complement strand
TCTGCTAAGAAAAGCTTCTGTAAATATTCACTCGTTTCAAAAGGTGTATTGAGACAGGCCACAAAGTAACCTCCTACACTTAATACCTTCGAAGATTTTTCAATAATCTTGGAGTAATCATTCTTATAAAAGAAGCTCTTTGCTTGATTAGTCGGAGGATCACAAAAGATAATATCAAAGGGACCTTGTTTAGCAATTTGGTTCATAGATTTTTTTACATCCCAATTTCTAAACTCCGCTCTAGAATTGAAATTATTCTGTCTATGGTTCTCGCGACCAATATTTAGAAAAGATTTCTTTTGATCAATATTCAAAACCTTGCTTGCCCCACCTGCAAGAGCAAAAACTGAAACAGAACATGTATAACTAAATAAATTTAAAATAGACTTTTCTCTACTATTATCACGAAGCCACTTCTTTCCTTCTTTCATATCAAGAAACAAACCAGGATTTTGATTTTCTAGTAGATTGACATAGAACTTAAGCCCCATTTCTTCACATAGAAATGGAGAAGATATTTCAGTTCCATATTGCTCAACTTGTACAGGTTTAAGATATCGTCTTTGCAAAATAACAGAGAAATTTTGTCCAAAGATACTTCTAAGTTTCCCCAAGATTGAATCAAATGGTAAATCTTTAAAGAGTGTTATAAAGACAGCACTAGAGTAAAAGTCTATATTAAAAAAGTTTAACTCTTCATATGTCCCACCTCTTCCATGATAGAGACGCTGCGCCAGCTTACTTTGGGCTATTTTTTTGAAGTTCTGTTCAATTTCACTATAGAACAAATCTAAATCGGTGCTTTTCACAATGTTAAATCCTACAAGCGGTAAAAAATGTAACTTATTTCAATACTTTATCCTAAGTCTTGATAGATGTATTATAGAGTAATAAGTATTTTCTGACAAAGGCCTAGCAAGAAAGATGAAAGCACTATTTATTTGTGACAATAAGGAAGAGTGGACAAATCTCAGTAAACTTTTTACTGCAAACTTCCCAAAAGTAGAATTAATTTGCTCCATAAATGCAAGTGATGCCCTGGAGAAATTATCGTACGAGGGTCCCTTTGCAATTGTCATGATTGAAGCTTCAATAAAAGAGAACGATCCTACAAAAGTTGGTCACCAAATCATTGAAACAGTTGGTGAGAGACCTATTATTTTTATGGGTTCGGCCGTTCATATAAAAGATAGAGTTGATAATGATCTATACAATAATCATCCAATCAACGGTATTATTACAACTCCATACGAAGCAGTAAACTTTAAAGAAGTTATCACAGCATCTCTTGAGTGGGCGAAGAAAGAAGAATTTGAAGAATCCATTGAAGAGATCGATAGAGATGAACTACTTCCGATGCGGATTCGAAACTTCTATATGTTTAAAATCGTTCCCTATGATGTCTACTTAGAATTAACTAGTACAAAGTTTATAAAAATTATTAAACGAAATACTCCTTACACGCACGCTAAAATACAAACATATGCTCGTAAAAATATAAAAAGCCTCTATCTCGGTAAGAATGATTTTATAAAAATGCTTGAAGATGGAATCGAAAAAGTAACCACCAACTTAATGCAAAAAGGTCTTACTTCTCAAAAGTATATTGCAAATCAGATAAGAGGAACACTTATAGTACAGCAATATATAAGAGCGATTGGTGTTAGTGATGATATTCAAGCTCTTTGCTCACTAATCATTGATACAACTGATAAAGTCATTAGAAAGAGAGAGTCAGTATCATCTTTACTTGCAGAAATTCCTTTTAAAAATGGTGACTTTGCGGAACAAGCGATCCTTACTTCTTACTTGAGTGAAGCTATTTTACATAATCTAGGATGGAAATCTGATCTCTCTAGAAAAAAGCTTGGACTAGCTTCTCTACTTCAAGACTCTACTCTTGGAAATGAGGATTTAATAAAAATTACAAGTGCTAATGATCCTAATTTACAAATGTTTACCAAAGACGAACAGGATGAGTACCTAACTCACCCTATTAGAGCAGCTGAAATTGCCAGACAATTTCAAGGATACTCGGAGGTTGATTTCGTAATTGCTCAACATCATGAAAGACCTAATGGCTCAGGGTTTCCTTTTGGTGTAACAGTAAATAAGCTCTCAGCTCACTCATGTGCTTTCATTCTTGCGACAGCATTTGTTGCAAAGTATGCTCTATCTAATAAAACCAGCTCAGATCAAATAAAGATCCTAGAGGATTTGAAACTAGATTATAATGTAGGGAATTTTAAAGACCCGTTTTCAGCATTAGAGAAAGCTATTAAAATTTAAGCTCATTTAAAGTTTCAATAATCTTTTTATAAGTGTGTCTTGGGAATTTAATGTGAAGGGCCTTAATAATTTCAGGCTTCGTAAGCTTCTCTGCAGTTGTATCTTCTAAGGTTCTTAATAACTCTTCTGTAAAGCCTTCAGCTATGATCATAACTTTAGCTAGAGGTGATATATCATCTTTAAAGTTAACAGCAAAACCTTGTCCACTGGTCATACCATGGTGTTGTAAAATAATCTGGTCTGCACCAAGAGGAAGTCGAGGATAATTTGCAAGTGCATCCGCCGCTAACTTCGCATGATTTAAAATGACTTCCTTTTCACTATCTTCAAGCTTTGAATTAAACAAAGCTTCTTCTTCGTATTTTAGTTCTGGATACTTGCTATAAATCGGCGCTAAATAGAGATCATGAAAGAAGAAGACAAAGTTAATCTTATCGATATGACTTTCTCCTCCCCAGGAAATTGTTTTTACAATATGTGTAGCAACATATGTTGCAATTATTGAATGAGAGTATAAGTAGCTCGCGCGATTTGCAGTTAAGAGCTTTAAAATATTTTTAAGCTTAGGGTTATTCTCAACAACATCTTTAACTGAACTCATACAGCTTTTAGAAAGCTCAATAATTTCTTCATTTACCTCATTTTCAGTAAAGAGTTTATCTGCAACGATCTCTATCCCCTGTTCAATGACCTCTATTTTCTTTTCATCAGTAACACCAGGATCACCAAGTGCATTTAGTTCAGTTAAAATGCAAGCACTCGCTAGATTTATAATTTCAAGTCTCATAGTTGAATCAACATAGAGAAAATGGACACCTTCATCTAGATACTTTTTTATCCCTACTGAAGGAGAATCTCCTTTTGAAAAAATCTTAGGGTATTCAATATCTGTCATAGACTTCTTTAACTTTAAAAAGATATCACAAGGAACTTTTTGAACATTATAGAAAAGCTTTATTGGAACCGGATAGTAATCAGGAACGGCCTTATCAACCATATCCTTGGCCGATATTTCCAAAACTTTGGCAACGTTTCGAATAAGGTTTTTTATATCGTAGCAGCCTACCACTTGAGGAACGTCTTTTGGAACATCACTCTTTTTTCCTACTACGATCAGAGGACTATCGATATCATTTTCAACTAAATGTTGATAAATAATAGATCCACTATCTATATCACTTAACATACAAAGGGAGATAATGACGTCAAAATTTGGGTTAAGCTCGAGAAGCTTAATCGCCTCATCACAATTTCTTTTAACGGTCACATTGGTGCCCGTGTAAACTTCTAAGTTCACAGAATAAAGGTCGTTTAAGACTTCATTATCAGAAATGATTAAAGCTTGACTCATATTTCTCACACTCTCCTTGCTAAAGTATTTTACCCCAAAACCGGAAATAAGTTAAAAAAATTCAATGACTTGAGTGGTAAAGTTTTAATAATAAAGTTAATATTAAACCGACTATAAGAATCGGAAATCACTATGAAGTTTAATACACCCTTAATAAATGGAAGAATACTTAAGAGATATAAGAGATTTTTAGCAGATATTGAACTGCTCGAAGATACTCCACTTAACAAAAAAGGCGATATTATTGTGGCACATACTGCTAATACAGGGAGTATGAAAACTTGTTGGGATCTAAACTGGCCTGTTTTACTAAGTTATCATGATAATCCCAAAAGAAAGCTGAAGTATTCCTTAGAAATGACTCATAATGGAAAGAGCTGGATTGGTGTTAATACCTCTCTACCAAATAAACTGGCCATTGAAGCAATTGAAAACTCAGTCATCTCTGAGCTTCAAGATTTTGAGATTATCAAACCTGAAAAGAAGATTGGCGATAGCCGACTAGATATCTGGTTATATAGTGGAGATAAGAAGTCTCCATCTAAGCAATGCTATGTAGAAGTTAAGAATGTGACCCTATTAGGAGATGATGAATTGGCACTATTTCCAGATAGCGTAAGCGAGAGAGGCCAGAAACACCTCAAAGAGTTAACCAAGCTTAAGACTGATTCGATTAGAGCATGCATGCTCTATATTGTTCAAAGAGAAGATGTAAATAGATTTTCTCCGGCAGATAAAATTGACCCTACTTATGCGAAACTATTGAAAGAGGCCTTTGAAAATGACGTAGAAATTCTCGTATATCAATGTAGTTTAAATGAGTTAGAGATCAAAGTAGATAGAAAGATCCCACTTATTCTATAGATACTCTTTTTTACACACTGCGTTGAAACTTTCTTCCTCTAGGGTTATCTAAGAGGTAATTAATTTAGGAGAAAGTAAATGAAACCACTTATCACATTGTGTACAATTCTTTTGAGTGCACAAGTACACTCAGTAAATTTAAAGCAATTTCCAAATGAGCAACAAGTTTATAGACCAAATGTTGACGTGGGTTTTGATCAATATAGAACAAAGTCACTTAAAGGCTCTAATAAAGTTGCCCTCACTTATGATGATGGTCCTCACGAAACAAGAACTCCAAAATTGCTAGATCTTCTCAAAAGCGAAAATGTAAAAGCGACCTTCTTTGTATTAACACAAAATATAACTGACAAGACTTTGCCAATTATTGAAAGAATTTTGGATGAAGGACATATCTTAGCAAGTCACGATCATGATCATGAAAACAATAATCACGAAGAAGAAAGTGAGTTCAAAGAAGAACTATATAAATCTGTTCTTCTTTTAGAGCAATTAAAAGCAAAGTATGGTTCTTCTCAAATCTCTAGTTACTATAGATTTCCATACGGAGCGTATGGTTCTAATAAGTTCTACCATCACTTTAATACCATGAAAGAAGTTTCAAATGAATTATATGGTGAGAACTGTATCAATTTT
Organism: Halobacteriovorax sp. HLS; assembly: GCF_004006665.1. NCBI lineage: Bacteria > Pseudomonadati > Bdellovibrionota > Bacteriovoracia > Bacteriovoracales > Halobacteriovoraceae > Halobacteriovorax > Halobacteriovorax sp. HLS. Next base: position 294,860 of record NZ_QOCL01000009.1, on the reverse strand, counting down.
GCCTTTTGGGATATTGATACATCAGACTGGGTTCCAACCATTACGGCACAACAAATCTCTGATAATATAATGGCCCATGTAAAAGGTGGAACGGCATATAAGCACAAGGTAAAGAGAACAATATTTGGGAACACTAAGTATAAAATGGTGAAGTATAAAATTAAATACCCATTTGGTGGTGGAGTAGCGTTAATGCATGATATTCATGAAAGAAGTATTGAAGCATCAGAGATTTTTATAAGAGATGCTAAGAAAAATGGAATCTCTATTGTTCCACTTAATGAAATTAAAGAGTTTTCTTACGCTAATAAATCTTGTATTTTAAAATAATTTTTCTAGGCCTCTCAATCTTCAAGAGAGGCCAATATAAACTTCCTAACCTTTGAGTCACTTGTATAATTTTTAATAAAAGACTTGTACTTTAAGCGATTCTCTTCATTTAAAAAAGTTGCTATATTCTTTGCTAAAACCTGCCTAACAATAACACTTCCAGTTTTTAAGTTTTCAATAAAGTTATTATCAATTCTTTCTTGCCACTCAGATGTCTTATATTTCGACAATTCAATCATTGCTAGCTCAACAAGAGGGGCAGAGTGATAGGAAATTGTTTGTTCCAAAATAGACTCTAAATTTTCTGAACTCGGCTTCTGCGTACTCAAAAGCATTAAAGCAGCTTCCTTTACGTGCCCATCAGATATTTTCAAATAGCCTCTCGCTAAAGAAGAAATTCGATCATCCTCTATTTCATTTTCTAAAACAAATTCATATAAATGATTCAGCTCTCTTTTAATTGCTTGTGCCAAATTTAGGTCATAGGCCCTAGAGTCTGTTTTTGAAAAACCACAACTTCGACTTTCAAAACAACTCCTAAGGTGATCTATTGTTCTAGACTTTTTACTTAGAAGGTCTTCAAATTTCGGATCGATAGAATGATTTGAAGCAATACTTCTACTTTTAAGTTTGGTAGCAAGCTTTAAGGCATCTTTATTATAATAGCTAAGTAATACTCCTGTGAGGATGAATGAGAGAACAATTAATTTCTTCATTTTACTACCCTCACATACTTAGATTCAATCCAACCTTTTTTCGAACTTTGCTCAATCAAATTCCAATTATCCTTACTATCAATAACGTAGAACTTTTTCCTAGATAAGCGAGGACCTTTTATACTTGAACTTTTAGAGCATTTCTTTGAAGGGCAAACTCTAAGCCTCTTCCACCATGTAGACTTTCTTAACTGAGCAAGGGTTCTAATAGGAGTTCTTACTTCTTTTATAACACTAAAGAACTCAGGGGCATTTAGCAATTCACCAGAATATCCAGCATTCACAAAAGCATCGCTTCCAACTTGATAAGCAATATTATTCATATCACCAGCAATCGAAATAGAACTTACCGTAAGAATTTCTCCAGCAGGTAGCTCTCTAATAATATCTCCATCAGAGTTATAAACAGCGACACCGCCTTCCTTTTCTACTTTAACTTTATCTCCACGCATGGCGATCAGACGATCAATAGATTTTTGTTGTGTTCGGTTACTCCAATCTGTAAAGTCCTGCTTATTACCAGCATAGATAAATCCTACAAAATCTTTGTACTTAACTTTATAGAACCTTTTCTGATCAAAGATATCACTTAGAACAAAGTCTAAGACTTGAACCACAGAATTTCTTGGAATTGTAACCTTCCACGCTCCCCCAGGAGTCAGTCGAAGATTAATATTCTTTCCAAGAGTAATTGACTCTCCAACATTAAAAAGACTTGAAACTTCACTATGACAAAGCTCGTGTTTATCAAGAACATTAAATTGATAGTCTGATTCAAAGTCAGTAGGCATCTTAGAAAACCTGCCTCTAAAACGACTAAAATCTTCTCCACCCTTTATTGCAAGACAACTTGTATCTCTTAATGATTCTACACATTCAAATGAACTATTTATAAAAGCACAGAACTGCTGAGTTGAGTTTTTATAAATTTTACCACTAACTGGACTAGGATCGTCACCAACATCTGTTCTACATCCTTCATTACCTTGAACTATACAGTCGATATCTATTCCTGAAGAAGAATCTGTATCTGAAACATAAGACTCCCACTCAACTCTTTGATACTTACTCCACCACCCTTTATCATTTCTGGCCCAGCGATCATTTGGATTTGTCCAACGACAAATTCTCTTAAGGCCTCCGTTATAAGCACTATAAGCTGATCTTGCTCTAGAGATATAATCGCTCTCAGTGGCACAATTTGTTGAAGGTGCAGTTTGCCAAGCGTGAAAGTACTCTTCTAAAGAGTAGACCATATTCATTACAATATTTGCGGCCCTACCATCTAACACCGCTGGAAAGTGCCAACGGTCATCAACTTGGAATAATCCGTGACCATGACCATAGTCACCACCACTTCTCATCAGCTGCGTATCACCATTTCCCGATCTTCTATAGTGAGTCCAAAAACTTTCTTGATGACCAATCGTAAATGAGGCGCGAAGAAAGGTTTCAACTTCTTCAGCTGACGCTTGAGGATTTCTTTTTTCGATATAATAATTAGCTACGTCTTTTATAAGTGAATACACCTTATTCATATAGCGATGTGTTTCGGTTTCTCTAGAAGCATCTTCATCGAAGATGAAGTTCTCAAATTCGTCTTCAACGTAGCCTAGGTCTATAAAACTATCTAAATCACAAACATCAGGGGCCCTACCGAATTCCCAGTCCCCACTAGTTCTATTTGGACAATTCCACCAATCAGGAGTGTCATCGGGTGCGGCAGAGGCCTTTGGCGTCAATAAAGAGGTAAGAAAAACTGTAAACAAAATAACTTTAAACATATTACGTTCCTAAGGGCTATATAAGTGTCTGATTATATTGAATAATACCTTAGATACTGAAATTAATACACCGCGTAAGTTTTTCCTAGAGTTTATCGACGCTATGCGATATAAAACACAAGAATTTGAATCATAGGAGTTGAAATGAAGCTTTTTAGTAAGACTATTTGTAGCAGTATGCTCATTGGTGTTTTAAGTTTGAATACTTATGCAAATCTAGAAGAGATACCAAGAGTCAAAGTACTAGATAAAATGATGACGACTATTAACCCAACAGCGGAGCTAGATGGTCCATTATTTAGAAATACTGAAGTTGCCAAATTACAATACGGTAGTGAATTTGCGAAAACACTAATTCAAGAAGCACATAAAAGAGCAAAGTTCCTACTCGAAGAAGGAAATACTCAAGCATATTACGGATTCTTAACTCTGGCGCTGACAGTTCCTCTTCATGAAGGACTTTATATGCATGTTAGAGAGGTTAATGACCAGCCAGGTCTCTGTAACCAACACGCAAATAGTGGAAATATCCTCTTTGCTTATACTCAAGAAAAACTTGACGCAAAATACACTGCAGAAGAGTTGGCCGAAGCAAAATTGAAAGGACCAACATTTAAGAATTTTACACAATACTTTAAAACTCCTGGTAATTCATTCTTTCCAGATTGTGACTCTTTAAAAGACGATCAAGTTATCCGTCAAATTATTAGAGGTGGAGATGGATCTGACTTAGGAGCAATGCAATTAAGTATTCGTTGGCACTATGATATTTTCTTAGCACAAGAGCAATATAAGTCACTTCGTAAAACGATGAGCTATGGACTAAACTTCTTAATGAGTGGATACAAAAAAGTTCTTTATAACTGGAGAAGTTCTAAGAAAGTAAGGCTATATGCCAATGGAAGAACTTCAAAGAAAAAGTGGAAAACTTGGATGAGTTGCTTAAGATCAAGAAATGATAGAACTCAAATTGATTATGAAAAATTAATTAGAGGAACTTGGGCAGGAAAATATAACTCAGGTAACTTAGGGCAAACTTGCCGTTTTGCAGACACTAACGGGCCATATGCTTCGCATGATACTGGATTTAAAAGAAACTTAGACAAGGTTTTAGATTTTCCAAATCAAGAGAAAATAGGAGTCTTTGATAGTATCTCTTTCAGTATGAATCCAGAAGTAAAGGCCGCATACGATGAGATCGTAACGAACTTTAAAGAACAAAAGAATAGTAGAATAAGTATAGAAAAGATTTTAGAATAATTACTAACTGGGAATAGAGAATTCACTCTATTCCCAAAGTTTAATATTATGAAAAAAAATGCACTTATTTTCTTTATTGGTATCTCTGCTGTTGCAGTAGTCTTCTACCTTCTCTTAAAAACTGATCAAGAGCTAAACTCTCCCAAAGCGACTAGATCGCAGACTCCACATATTGAAAAGAAGTTAAAGAAAGAAGCTCACTTAGGGGAGGAAATCCTAAATAGTGAAATTAAACATCTAGCAAAACAAATTGAAAAATCGATATCTAATAGTGAGTACTTTAACTCATTAAATGACTATAGAAAAAAACCAGAAGAAATAATAAAGTCTTTCTCAGCAACTGAGCTTAAGAACTATCTCATTAACTTAAGTTCTGAACTTAACAACTGTTTGAAGAAAGACTTTTGTGACACTAAGCCTGATGCTGATGGGTATTTTGATGAAAATCAAACTCCTGCGCATAAACTTCTAGGAAGATCACTTTTAATTTTAAATAAAAGCAATGATGACCTTCAAGAGGATATCCCCTTCTTAGATTTTCTTTCCTACAATAATGAAGATATTTTAGTTAATACAAGTGAGCTCTTTCTGAAAAGCTCCCCTACTCAAGATGAATTTGATGACTTTCTTAAGAAAACAAGAGGGCTTCAAGGAGGCTCAAAGAGCATTGTCTATAAAACATTACTAATGAATAAGAATGATCCTAATAGGTCGTATATTATTGAAGAGTTTACCAATCAAATCAAAGACTCTGAACCAAACACAATCATTAGTTTCTTTCAAAGTATTAAAGGATTAAACCTTTCAGAAGAGGAATTAGAAAAGTTAGCTTCTGCAAGCTGTCAGTTGAAAGAGAACCAAATAACTTGGAACTCTTTCTCTCATCATTTTAACAAGTACAGTGAAGAAATGGGATACTCTTTATCAGCATCCCAAATTTGTCTATAAGGTATTACTCTGTAACTTATGATCAAACTGCTCAAAACTCTTCACTGAAGATATTTCTAAGTCATTGATAAAGAAATCATAAGGAGCAGGTCCATTACACGCAACTGTAATCTTTGCACCCTTTGGAGCTTGAGCACTTAAGCTTTGGAAATACTCTCCTAACTGTGCACCCTTTGTTTGATCCCACTGACATGATCCCCAAACAATAAGGTTCTCAGAACCTGTAGCCGCCATTGTCTCAGCGATCACATCTGCCTCAACACTTGCTCCAAGATAAATAACTTGCTTATTATGCGCCCCTAATAATAGAGAAGCTATTAAAGTTTGAAACTCATAAGTATCTCCTTTTGGAGCTGCTACCAGGTAACTCGCTTTAGTTAAGTCTACATTATTTTGAAACACTTTCTTTCTTAGATAGTATTTAATTATAGTAACGACTGTTTGCTTCTCCTCTAGAGAAATTTCACCAGCATTTAGCTTATCTCTAAGAAGAAATAGACTCGGAATAAGCATTTTAAATACAACTTTTCTAAGATCGTAATTCTCTAAAACCTTATTAAGCTCATGAGAGATGATATCAAACTTCTTAAAATTCAATGCTAACTTAACAGCATTGTAACTTAGTTCTAATTCTTGTTCATCGTTTGGCTTAGACTCAAATGAAAGATCAACTTCAAGCCCCTTTGACTCGGCCATCGAAATTAATTCTTCAGTTGTATTACTTGCAATATGCCTTATTGCCGTTCCTTCTTTAACAAGTTGATTTAATAGATATAATTTTTCTACGTGTTCTTTTGAATATAGTCTTCTACCAACAGAATCCCTCTCAGGTGAGACAGCACTATATCTTCTTTCCCATGCTCTTAAATTGTGAACATTAATTCCGCTTAAAGATGAGGCCAATTGAATATTGTACATAAACTTTCCTTGGTTAATTTACTAAGATAAAGTACGGCAAAAAAAAACCTATTTCAACAGGCATCGACATAATTGATATCCTGATAGAGAAAACCTATTACACACCTATGTAACCTATTAATTTTACGTATAATAATGAATGGTCTTTCAATGAAACTATGGTATACAGAAGCTCACAATGGAGAATTAATGAGTAAACGAGTTTTTGACCTAGAACTACTAGCACAATATGCACAATTAAAAGGTGGTAAACTCCATTCGACTGAGTACGTCAATAGTACGAGCTACTTGCTTTGGGAGTGTAAAAATGGGCACAAGTGGAAAGCATCAGCATTAGAAATTATGGGAAAGAAGAGTACTCGAGGAGTGTGGTGTCCAAAGTGTGTTGAAGCTCCTAACACACTAAAACTTTCTCTCGATGACATTGAGATGGATGAGTCAGAAGACTAGGAAAAATACTCTTCTTATCAAATAATTCCCTTCCTAACTTATTTCAATTAAGTTGCACCCGAAAAGTATTAAAACTTATTTAGGGGCACAAATTGAATTTCTCAAAGAGACTAACGCAACTTCTTATTTCTAGGCCGTGGACCAGCATGATTGTTGCGCTTGCCATTATGGCCACTCTTCTACCTGGCCTGACTCTAGTAAAGTCTGACTTTAGTTATCGTATATGGTTTCGAGATTCTGAACCACTTCTAAAACTCTATGATGATTTCCAAGCAAAATTTGGCAATGATGACTTAGTAAATATAATTATTCACTCACCAGATGGTATCTTTGATACACAAACAATTGAAATTATCAAAGAGGCGACAGACCAATTATGGCTAGTTCCAGATGTTATAAGTGTAGACTCTATTACAAACTACCAGTGGACCACAGCTGTAGAAGATGATCTTACCATTGAAGACTTTATTCCAGAAGAATATGACCAAGAACTTCTCTTGCAAAAAAGGAAGTTGGCCCTCGCTGATAAGACTTTGCCAGACTATCTCATTAATAGAAAGGCCACCGTTACAAATATTTACGCAAAAATTAAACCCTACTTTGTAGGTGCTCCAGATGATAAATTAATAATTGAAAAAACTAGAGAACTCATTAAAAAGATCAAAGAGAGACTTCCAAAAGACGATAAACACGAGTTCTATATCAATGGTTCATTGGATATAAATAATACATTTAGAGAAGTTTCTGAGCATGATATTGTGACAATCTTTCCGATTGTCATGCTTCTCATTTTTATTTTCTTACTCTACACCTTCAAAAGAGTAATTGGTCTCATTCTTCCAATTGTAATTATCGTTGTAACAACTTTATCAACTTTTGGTTTTGCTGGTTATCTAGGAATAAAATTTAATAATCTCATTGCTATGGTTCCTACAATTCTAATCGCTATTGCAATTGCAGATAGTGTTCATGTACTTGTGAGTTACTTTCAATTTCGATCTCTTGGTGAATCAAATGTTGATGCAACAAGAAGTGCTTTTGAAAAGAATATTAAACCTACCCTGCTAACAAGTATTTCGACAGCAATAGGATTTCTCAGTTGCACCACTTCTGATCTTATACCATTAAGAGACATGGGTATTCTCGCCGCCTTTGGAACAATGTTTGCTTGGCTTTATACGATGCTTATCATTTGCCCAGTGCTTAGTTTGAAAGATGTAAAATGGGATAAGAAGGCAGAAAAGACAGAAGATCAAAACACTTTTGCTGTAGCAACAAAAATCGTCACACTTGTTGATAAGTATAAGAAGCACATTGTCTTTGGGACCATTATGCTTAGTGCTGTCTTTATCTATTACGGATCTAAAAATGAAGTAAACTCTAATCCTTATGATTACTTTTCTGAACAAGTCCCACTTACTAAATCAAATAATTTTACACTTGAAAATCTCGGTGGATTTTATGGCCCTCAATTGGTGATAGAGTCTGGTGTAAAAGATGGAATCAAAGATCCAAAATTCTTACAAAGTGTTGATAGATATCAGAGATGGTTAGAAGATAAGGAATATATCTCAAGGGTTACTTCAATAGTTGAAATTGTAAAATCCATGAATAAGTCCTTCCATGGAGACAAAGAAGAATTCTACTCCATTCCAGATAGTAGGAAAACCATTGCAGAGCTTCTATTTCTCTACGAAATGAGTCTCCCTCAAGGAAAGGATCTCAATGATAGAATGACAATAAATAGAGATGCACTAAGAATGGCAGTTCTTTGGACTACTCAAGGATCTAAACTATCCTTACAAAGAATGGCCATGATGGAAGATAAGGCCAAGGACTTTGGACTTAAAGCAGTTGTAACAGGTAAAATACCAATTTATCAAAATATGACTACTTTTGTAGTTAAATCATTTTTCTCATCAATAACAATGGCCCTTATAGGAATATCTATTCTCTTAGTCATTGTATTTGGTTCAATTAAGCTTGGTCTCTTATCAATGATTCCAAACATTATTCCACTGGCAATTGGAGCAGGAATAATGACATTTCTTCATCGACCGATTGATGTCGGAACTGCTCTTGTAAGCTCTGTTTGTTTAGGTATTGTTGTAGATGATACGATTCACTTTCTGACGACTTATAACCTTTGTAAGAATAAAGGAATGAGTAATAAAGACTCGCTTATTTATGTTTTAGGAACTACTGGGGCTGCCCTTTTTTGGACTACGGCCATACTCGTTGTTGGATTTGGAGCGATGATCTTTGCAGACTTTACTCCAAATTCAAACTTTGGACTTCTTACTGCCATAGTGCTTACTGTCGCGCTAGTGATAGATCTGATTTTCCTCCCCGCTCTATTACTTCTAGAAAAAAAGAAAGTCTAGCTTAATTGATTCTTCTGGGCCTTATACGAATTAAGGTTCAGAAGACCTAGCCCAAGACAACAAACAAACATACTCCCACTCAGTCCATACCAAAGGCCACTTAGGCCATAACTTAACTTCATGGAAAGGTAATAAGCGATTGGCAGTCCTACTAAATATAGCGAAGATATATTAACTATAGATGGCCAAAAAGTTCTGCCTCGACCTCTTAATAAAGCCCCCATTACTTGTTGTAAACTATAGAGATATAAAAATAGCGCAGCTCCAATAATTGAAGAGTTGGCCAAAGATTTAATCATGCCACTAACACCATAGAGCTCAACAATACTTTGATTTAAAAAATAAAGAATGAGGCAAAAAGGTGTGACAAGAAAAGTTATAGCAATAAAACTTGCTCTAATAACATTTAGTACTTCCTTTCTTTGACCAAGAGTAATTCCTATCCTTATCGCCGCGGCAATTGAAATGGCCATTGGAATAGAAAAGAAGAGATACTGTAAATTCACAAGTATACTATGAGCAGCTAATTCGTTATCGCCAATCCTCGAAGCAAGAAAAGTTGTTAACTGTAAACCAAAGGCCTCTAGCATAAAGCTTAGGCCAATTGGGAGACCAATAAGAAGAATATTCTTAACTAGTACCCAATCCACAAGTTGCCATGAAAATGGGACCCATAAGTGCTTATCTCTTTTCGAAAGACCAATCAGCAAACATAAAAAGAGATACTGGCATGCTCTCATGATACAAGTAGAAAGACCTGCACCAAATAGACCCATTGCCTCAATTGGTCCAGCTCCATAAATAAAAATCCAATTAAGAATTACATTTACAAAATTTGTCAAAAGTAAAACGATGGCAACGACTGAAGCCTTTTCGTGGCCGATTAAATACTGTCTAAAAACCATATACATAAAAAATGGAATGAGACTTGGTATTTGAACCAAAGCATAGTCATGAGCAAGCTTCGTATACACATCTGATTGACCAAAGAATTCTAAAACATCCCCAGTACATAACCATAGAGTACTTAGTACTAAGGCAATTAATATGGCGACAAACTTGCCACTAATAAGGGCCTTCTTTACCTCTAGAGAATTCTGCTGGCCTATGAATTTTGCAATAAAGGGATCTACACCAAGACAACAACCTATTCCAAACATCAGCGTTCCAATAACCCAGACATTTGCAATTCCAGAAGCTTTGAGTGATAGCTCATCAAACTGTCCCAACATGATCATATCAGTAACACCAAGTAGGACAACGCCCAGTTGAGCAAGAAAAATAGGAAGGCTAAGCTTCAGCAGCTTTGAAAGTTCAAAATTCATGAAGCTCAATTATAGGCATTAGATATTGAATTGGACACTATAAAAGACTCTAAGAAGAATATAAAATCAATGAGTTATAAAAAATAACTGAATAAAATACTAAACTATTTCTCTTACATATCCGATACATTTCCAAACGACATTACCAAGGCCCAACATGATCAGAGTTATATTTGTGACTTCACAAATAACTTATATACCAAGAAACTATCTAGACTTATTCGTCGAGTTCTTTAAACACTCACAAGATGTTAAAGTCGTCGGCCTAGTTCTTCTAAAAAACCTAGATACTTCTTTATTAAAATCAGTCGCTGGCCTTTCTTACTTAGGCGCAAATAAAGTGCAAAGAACGCTACTTAAAAATATTATCAATCTCCCAAAAAGATCAAGACAAAATCTCTTTGAAAAAAGAGGGATTGAGGTTCAAACATTTAAATCAATGAATGACAAAGTCGCAATTGAGTGGTGTCAAGAAAAGGCAGTAGATGTCATCGTTAATGTTAGAACCAGATGTATATACAAAAAGGAAATTCTAAAAACTCCTTCCCTTGGTTGTATTAATATCCACCACGGCATTTTGCCAAAGTACAGGGGAACGATGTGCGATCTCTATGCTTTATCAGAGAATAGAGAGGCCGGTTTTACCATACATCAAATGAATAGAAAGATTGATGATGGAATGATTTTTAAAACGGTTAGCGTCAGTAATGGTGAGCATAAAGACTATATAGACTACCTAGAATTAGGAGCAGCACAGGAAGGACGAGAACTAGCAAGCTTATTAAGCAAAATTTCGCAACAAGAGAAATTTCCTTGTGGAACGATAAATAAAACAGATGAAAAAATCTATACTAAAAACCCTTCTAGGAAACAGGTAAAAGTAATGAAAAAAAATGGAATGGTATTATGAAATTTATAACCTTTCATGGCTCTCCCGGAGGACCAGCAGACTTCAAGCAACTAGAGTCCTACATTGATGGTGAGTTTATACATATAGATAGATATAATCAGAGTCCACAACCAAAGATAGTAGATGAGAAATTGATTCTACTGGCTTACTCTTGGGGCTCTAAAGAATTATTTGACTTTTATCAAAGAAACTCTGAGCAAGTAGAAAAAATAATATTAATTTCTCCATTTCTTTTTAACTCGAATGTTTCGACTTTAAAAAACCTCTTGCTCGCGACACCAATTCTAGGTAGTGCTCTACTCAAAAGGATTGGTCCTAAAGCAATTGAAAAATTTATTAAAGACAGTACTTCTCCCCTAGAGGTTCCAAAAGATTATCAAGCACAAAGCGACTACCTCTCAGATTATAAGATTTTAAAGAAGTCAATTTTTGAAAAAGTGCATCTAATTGAGAGTGAGTTTTCATCAGAATATAATATCGAATGCCCTGTTCTCATCATTTATGGGAGCGAAGATAAGACCTCTGATTACAATGAGCAAGTCTCTCCACTAGAAAGAAATATTAAGACGCTGAAAGTTGAAACTATTGCTGGTGCAGGACATGCTCTTACTTGGACAAACGCACATGAGGTTTCAAAATTAATTAATGAATATATAGGAAAAAGTACGGAGTCTACTATGACAAAGAAGTTGGGTTACTATGACGGGTGTCATGCCGGCAATAACGTTTACTCATTCATCGTTGATCATCTAGAAAAATTTCCAACACGGCCTATTTTAAAATGGGTAGACCGAGAAACAATTGGATCATGGAGCTTCAAAGTAGAAGATCAATTAGAGCATAAATCTGTCTCTGTTGCGGAGCTCTATCACTTTTCAAATAAGATAGCCAAAGGCTTTAGTGATCTTGGAATTCAAAAAGGCGACAGAGTCATTCTCTTTGTTCCAATGTCACTATATCTCTATGCTTCAATGTTTGCTCTCCAAAAGATCGGTGCAATTCCGACCTTTCTAGATAGCTGGGCACGACGAGATCAACTTGGAGTTTCAGCAGAAGTTGCAGACCCAAAGTGTATGATCAGCTTCCAACAGGCCTTTGATCTATGTAGCGGCGCAGATATTTTTGACAATATGCCCTTAAAGATCGTAGTTGGAGAACATACGGGAAGCTTTGATTCCTCTATAGAGAAGCTAATGCAATCAGAAGGTGAAGTTCCTATTTGCCCTATGGAGCAAGAAGAAACGGCCCTTATAACTTTTACCACCGGAAGTTCCGGAACGCCAAAAGGAGCAAATAGAACTCATCGCTTTCTAGCAGCACAACACTATGCTCTTCACAGAGGTCTACCATATGTTGATAGCGATGTAGATCTTCCTGTTTTTCCTATCTTCTCACTGAATAACCTAGCTGAAGGTGTTGCGACTGTTATTCCATCTTTTGATGTCGGCGCTCCAACCAAGGAAACACCTATTATTCTCCTTGCTCAATTTAAAGCGTGCAACGTAACATGTACAACACTATCACCTTCAATATTCAATTCTCTTTCGAAGCATTGCTTAGATAATGGCATTACGATGCCTGAACTTAAAAGAGTTGTTACAGGAGGAGCTCCTGTTTCAAGAGATAATATCGTAGACTTCACCAAAGTTGCTCCAAATGCAGAGATTCTTGTTCTCTATGGTTCTACAGAAGTTGAACCCATTGCTCACATTTCGGCAAAAGAGATGATTGAAATAAAATCAGTGACTGAAGATGACCCAGAGTTAGTTGACGAAGGTGTTAACGTTGGTCACCTTGATGGTGGTCTACAGTATAAATTTATAAAAATCTCAAAAGGAACAGTAAGCGTAAACTCAGATAGTGACTTTGAATCGATCACCCTTAAGGATGGAGAAGTAGGAGAACTTATCGTCTCAGGAGAACATGTTTGTAGAGATTACTACAATAATGAAGAGGCCTTCTCAAGAGCAAAGATTTTAGATCATAATGGAATTGTTTGGCACAGAACAGGAGATCTTGGAAAACTTGATGATCAAAAGAACCTTTGGCTTGTTGGTCGTGTGCATAATGCGATCATTAGAAGTGAGCAGTATCTCTTTCCAGTAAGAGCAGAGATAGTTTTAAAGAAGCTTCCTTTTACAAAGTATTGTGCCTACCTTGGAGTTGAAGATCAAGAACTTGGAGAAAAGACTGTCTGTGTAGTTGCTCCTAGAGAAGAAAATTCACTTACTGACTCTCAAATGATTTCTGAAATTGAAAGAATAATGAAAAAGAACTCCATCATCGTAGATAAAGTTATCATTTTCTCTGATATTCCTATGGATGCGAGACATCACTCAAAAGTAGAATACGATATCCTTAGAAAAGATTTAAAGAGTAAGGGACTTATCTAATGACTAGTAAAGCTCAACGATGGATGACATTTACAAAAGAAAGGTTTCCACTACTCGATCATTCTCTGATGATCATCCTCTTTGTTGGTGCTCACTTATCACTTAGCATTCATCTCAAAAACGACTTTAGCATCTTTAATTCATTTCTAACTTTGATTGCTATCTTTTTCTTCTTTTATAAAATGCGTCTCTATGACGAAATAAAAGATTACGATTTAGACTGTCAGATTAATCCAGACAGACCTCTTCCAAGAGGTCTATTAGAAGTGAAAGATATGCACAAGGGCATAGTTGTATGTATATTCTTTGAGATAGCACTATTTCTACCGCTTCGTCTCAATGCAATCATGATGATGATCTTTGCAATTTGTTACTCTCTACTAATGTATAAAGAGTTCTTTATACCCAAACTCATTCGCCCACACCTCACAACCTATGCCCTATTGCATACTGTTGTTACAATTCCTATGGGAATAGCTATTTTTACTGCCGCTACATCAATGGATCCAAGAGAGCTGAATCAAAAATACTTATACTTTGTTCTATGTAGCTGGTTTGTCTTTAATATATTTGAGTTTGGTCGCAAGACATTTACTACAGAAGAAGAGAGAAACGCTGTTGAATCGTACTCAAAAATATTTACAAGATTTGGAGCTGTAATCTTAGTGGTCTCCATGTCGCTCTTTTCACTACTTGCTTTAAGGGGAGTGTTTGGATCAATTTCAATACTGCAGTCTATTTTAACTTTAGTTCTATTTCTGGCAGGAATATTATTTGCAGTTACTGATGCTAAGAAATTTGGAAAGCTCTATCGTATTTTCTCATCTATTTACATAATACTTTTTTATATATTTTTTATCATTGAAACTCAAACAGGTTTACTACTATGATTATCACAAAAGACACTACACTTTTCTATGCTAATAAGTATGCAGGAGGAAAGGGACTTAATCTTTATCATTTAAGTAAGGCCGGCTTCAATGTTCCTAGGTTTCAGATACTGTCTAGCTCTGTATTTAGAAAGTTTATTGATGAAAATGGAGTCCAGGAAAAGATTGATGATATTGTCTCACAAAATAAATCACCTAAAGAGATACATGAAGCGATCTCAAAACTAATTGTCGATGCACAACTTTCTCAAGAAGTGATAACTCTAGCGAAGAAGGCCTACAAAGATCTTGATTGTAAACTCATCGCGATTCGTTCATCAGCTATCGGTGAAGATAGCGCAGAGTTTTCGTTTGCAGGTCAGCTATCAAGTTACCTATATATTCAAACAGAAGCTAAGGCCATTGAAGCACTTAAACAGTGCTGGGCAAGTGCATACAGTGAAAGAGGTATCAGTTATCGGCTTCAAAACAAGCTTGATATTAAGATCATTGATGTGGCGGTAATTTTTCAAGAGATGATTGACCCCGATGTGTCCGGTGTAACATTTACTTGTGACCCTATAAAGGGATCTAGTGAAGTTTCAATGGTTAACGCTGTTTTTGGTGTAGGAGAAGGTCTCGTATCAGGTTTACTAGAAGCTGATACATATACGGTCAATAAACTAAGCTATGAAATAACAGAGAAGGAAATTGCTGATAAAGAAAGTAAGATGGTTCAGGATGTTGAGAATCAAACATGTAAAGTTGTTGCTCTTGATGATGAACAAAAATCAATTTCAAGCTTAACTGACGATCAGCTTAAAAACTTAATAAAAGAGACCTCCGCCATAGAGCGATCTTATCACTTTCCACAAGATATTGAATGGGCGATAAAGGACGGACAGCTCTATATTCTTCAAGCAAGGCCAGTTACAACTCCTATCTTAAATGGAGAAGGAACTCTCTATATCTGGGATAATTCAAATATTGTAGAAAGTTATGGAGGGCTAACTGCTCCTCTCACAACTGATTTTGCAAGACATGTCTACCATCACGTCTATGTTCAATTTTGTGAGATTCTAATGGTTTCACCTAAGAGAATTAAGGAAATGGATTATTTTCTAAGAAATATGCTCGGTAGCTTCTATGGAAGAATATATTATAATATTTTAAATTGGTATAAGCTCACCAGTATACTTCCCGGATTTAAGTATAATCGTTCATTCATGGAAACCATGATGGGGACAAACGACTCTCTTGCAGATGAAATTGCTGATCGAATAAAACCTCCTGCTTTTGAAGAGAAGTTTTCTTCTAAAGTAAGAAGATTCATGACGGGAATGAAGTTCTTCTACTTTCATCTCACTGCTCAAAAGCTCGTCGACGGATTTATGGATTATTTCTATATTGAATATGAGAAATTTCGACACATTGATTTCAATAGTAAAACTCCCAATGAGATCATTGACACATACTACGAACTGGAAAGAAGATTTCTGGCAAATTGGAAGGCCCCAATTATCAATGACTATCTTTGTATGATTCATTTTGGACTTCTAAAGAAACTTGTTTCTAAATGGATGCCTCAATTTGGGGATGGATTTCAAAATGATCTACTCTGTGGGGATGGAAATCTCGAATCAGCACTTCCTACTAGAGAAGTGATACGCCTCGCTCGCATTGTGGACTCTGATAAGGAGTTAAAAGATCTTATTCTTAATACTCCAAGTACCGATCTACATGAAACACTAAGACAGTCTTCATTTGATTCGTTCTATAATGAGATCGAAACCTATATTGATAAGTACGGCTTTAGGTGTATGAGTGAGATGAAACTGGAACAGCGTGATTTGACTCACAACCCACACTCTCTGTTTACCTTTATTAAAAACCATCTTAATAATGAGATTCCTTCTATTGAAGAGCTAGAAGCAAGAGAGAAAAAAGTTAGAAATGAAGCAGAAACTAAGGCCTTTGGAGCTGTTAGTGGAATAAAAAAACTAATATTTTCATGGTCACTCAATCATGCGAGAAAGGCCGTTAGAAATAGAGAGAACACCAGATTCTGTAGGACACGAGTCTATGGTATCGTCAGAAAAATGTTCTATGCAATTGGAGCAAATTACGCAAATAGAGGTATCATTTTAAAAGATGAAGATATCTTCTATCTCACACTACCAGAACTATTAGGATCTGTTGAAGGATTTTGTACGGTACTCGATTTTAAGGCCTTAGTTGAATTAAGAAGAAAGGAATATGAACGATTCTTGGAGATTGAACCAGCGCCAAGGTTTCACACAAGAGGTCCAGTCTACTGGCAAAACAACCACCTTCCACCTGAAGAAGAGATTGACCTATCAGATGTTCCAGAGGGTTGCCTAAAAGGTATTCCATGTTGCGCAGGTGTGATTGAAGGGGTTGCGAAAATTATTCTTAATCCCGACGACGATCTATCATTAAATGGAGAAATTCTAGTAACTATGAGAACTGACCCAGGTTGGGTACCACTATTCCCGTCAGCAAAGGCCTTACTTGTTGAACGTGGAGGCCTGCTATCTCACTCGGCCATTGTTGCTAGAGAGATGGGGATACCGACCATTGTTAGCGTTAAAGGTCTTACTGAGAAAATCAAAACAGGTGATAAAATAAGAATGAACGGAGAAACTGGTTTGATTGAGTTTCTCGATTAAACGATGCAAGAGGGGCCATAATTAGGCCCCTTAATTTTAAGACAGTTTAAAAACTTCTTCGATATCTTTATCTGAGCTAAGGCAAATTCCTTGATCTTTAAGAATACCATCTTTTAAGCTATAAACTACTCCATGAAGATTAAGTTCTTGAGAACGCTTCCAAGCATTTTGAACAATAGTAGTATTGGCCAGATTATAGACTTGGTTTGAGACATTCAATTCAGTTAACCTATTACACTCTTCTTCCGAGCCTTTTACATATTTAACCATTTCCTCTCTATGAAGATGGTAGACGTCCTTTATATTTCTAATCCAGTTATCAATTAGCCCAAGAGATTGATTAGAAAGTGCAGCTGCAACTCCACCACATCCGTAATGTCCGCAAACGATTATATCTGTAACTTTAAGAACCTCGACGGCATATTGAATAACTGACAAGCAGTTAAAGTCCGTATTGATAACAAGGTTGGCGATATTACGATGAACAAAAATTTCACCTGCATCAAGTCCACACAATTGCGTTGCAGGAACTCGACTATCAGAGCAACCAATCCATAGATATTTAGGAGCTTGTTGATTAGATAACCTTTCGAAGAATGTTGGATCTTCTTTTTTGATATCAGCTGACCAATTCTTATTGGACTCAAAAATACTTTGTAATTTAGACATATTCACCTCGTAAAAATTAGTAAGGAGAGGTTATTTGAGTTGGTTCAATTTGGAAATAAAAAACCCCTCTTGTCGAGGGGTTCTTTATGTAATGAAAGCTTAAGCTTTTAGCTTTTTTGTTTTCTACGTAGACGTAAGTTCTTTCTATATTTAGAACCTCTTTTTCTTCTACCTTTATTGTGCTTTCTACGATGACGAGAACCACTGGCCACGACAACAACCCCTGTTAAATGTTAACAATACCAACTGTAAGAAATTATACGCTTTTATGCGATTTTTCAAGTATTGATATCTTTTTTTTCAAGTTGGCCCTATTTACTAGTATATATAAGTACTTGAATAGTTAGTCCTAACATAACGCACTACAGCTTGGTATGTTCACTACAATCATGATGACGGCCTTCAAACTCTATTACTGAGTTTTTGACAGATAAATCATATAGCTTTGCCTTGATCTTTAATTTCATCTCATCAAGTTCGCGAACCTTCATATCTTCCGAGACTGAAACGTGAAAAGTGAGAGAGTGAGACTCCTCATCCATAGACCAACCTTGAATATAGTGAATTCCTAGAACCCCATCAATTTTGAGTAGCTCTTGAGTGACTTTTTGGGAATTTACTCCTTTTGGAAAGGCCTGCATTAGAATTGAGACTACCTTCTTTAGTCCAAAGTAAACACCTCTGAGAACTAATAGTGAAATTAAAATTGAAAGAATTGAATCGAGAATAAACCATGGTTTAAAAAATAGAACGACACTAACTATTAAGACAGCAACCCATCCTAGAATATCTTCCAATAAGTGAAGCATTACCATTCGCTGATTTATCCCCTCATCTTTTGATAACCTATACGCAGCGATTCCATTTACAATGACTCCAAGTATTGCCAAATAGAGCATGCCTTCGTTATTCACTGGCTCTGGACTCAAAAGTCTCTCTACAGATTCTTTGATTACAAATAAGGATCCAATAAGAAGAATCATTGCATTAATTAGAGCACTCAGAACTGAAAATCTTCTATACCCATATGTGTAAACTTCATCAGCAGATTTTTTTGAGAACTTTTCTAAAAAGTACGCCATAAGTAGAGCACTACTATCTCCAAGATCGTGGAGAGCGTCCGCGTAAATCGCCATACTATTAGTTAAGTATCCACCAATAAACTCGATAATTGAAAAAGAGAAATTCAAAGCAAAGGCAATGAGAATATTCTTACTACCTTTAATATTATGGTGGTGATGATGATGGTCGTTGTGGTCATGATGACTATGGTGGTGATGTTCTTTCATTTTAAAAGGCTATTACGAATAAGTATTCAAAGCAACTTAAAGCCTTATTATGCAACTCAACTGCAAAAGAGATTAAGTTGTTCAGTCTCTAGATCACTTAGTAAGTAGGCCGGTCTTACCTGCCTAACAAACCATTCTTTTAAAATTAAGAGTATATAGAAAATATCTTTCTCTCTAAGCTCATTGTCTTTATCAATACCATGCCATTTAAAAAGGCTCTCTCTACAGCAGGTTCCAGTTGCATGTAGGGCCACTAGTATAGGATGATGCCTGAGAGGTGATTTTCGACAACAATGATTTTCATCACTTTCTTTATAACGTTGAATAATTAAAGTTCTACCTTCTAAGAGAATTGAGTCTAAACCTCTATTTGCAAGATAGTTCCACTCATGTTCTTTTAGAGTAAACTTATTACATATACTGGATTTTTTTAATCTCTTAAAAACATCAGTAAAATAAATGAGCTCGTGATTTTGCAACTTTAATACTTTGTAAAAATTTATAGATCTATAGATTTAAATTTGTGTCAATGAAAGTCAAGAAATATGTAAGTATAAGTTCTTGGGCCTCGCATAAAAAACTACGTAAGACGTTTAATCATTTCTTGATGCTGTGGAAACTCTTTTTCTAAACAACCTCTATTGGCCAGTTCGAAATCTTTAAAGTCAAATCCAAACGAAACGCTACAGCCTACAAAGCTATACTCTGACCCATCGGCAGGGTAAGAGCCAAACCAACGATTTGCTTTAACAACATATTGTGGAACTTCACCATTTTTTAAATCATGGCCAAGTCTAGTTTCTATGAGGTTTCCAGATTCGTCTATTTCTACAACGATAAGTGGATCCCCTGAGTAGAAATGCCACATTTCGTCAGACTTAATTCTATGAAAGTGTGAGACATGACCAGCTGGAAGTAGAAAGTAGATTCCTGTAGAAAGAGATCTAGTTCCAAACTCAGTTTCCGTATTGCCTTTGCTTCTATAGGTTTCTTTAAAAAAACCTCCTTCTGGATGAGCAATCATTTCAAATCGATTTATTATTTCCTCATACATATTCCCACCTTTGTTGAATTGGCCTGTAAATCATGTCATATTAAATCATGTTTGAAAAACTCTTTGAAAATGATCAATGCCTTATTATTAATAAACCCCATGGGGTCAGTGTACACAATGCTGAAGATAAAAATGTCATCGATTTTTTTAAAGAAAAAGGCCTCAACTATACTCCTGTACACCGTATTGATAAAGAAACAAGTGGAATACTCATACTGGCAAAAGACACTAAGTATATTGATAAATTATCTATTGCTCTGAAAAGCTCAAAGAAGACATACCTAACAATCTGTAGAGCGCAATTGAAAGAGGAAAGTGGTATTTGGAATTTTCCAATTACTAATAAGGCCGAGGGGAGCAAAAAAGTAGATGGAATAAAGAAAGATCGTGTTAATGCTATAAGTTCCTGGGTCCTTTTAGCAAAAAATCCTTATTTTTCATTACTAGAAGTCACAATCGAAACCGGTAGAACACATCAAATAAGAAAGCACTGTGCTTTAGCAAGACATGCCATAATTGGTGATAATAGATATGGTGATAAAGCGTTTAATAAGAAAATCTCAAAACTCTATGCAGTTTCAAGAATGGCCCTACATGCTCACAAGCTTTCCATCATAATAGACGGCAATCCATTAAATATCCTTTGTGAAGCTCCAACAGAATTTAATAAACTAGTAGAGTATAATTATGGTCATTAAGTACAAAGATTTTACAATAAAGGTCAAAGCTCAATCGACGGTAAAAGAGCTTATCTTAAGGGATTTTAATAGTAAGTTTTCTCTCGAGTTAAGTTCTTCTAGTCTCCTCACTCTTATTAAAGAAAGAAAAGTTTATATTTTTAATCGTTCTATTTCTAATATTGATCACCCCGTTAAAGCAGGTGATCTTATTAAAATATCTCTGAACAAAAGAGATATTAGAGAGAATTCTAAACAAATAGTACCTCAAGTTTATTTGAAACAAGCAGATATACTCTTTGAAGACTCCTCTATTATAGTTGTAAGAAAGCCAAGTGGAGTCTCTTCAAATGCAACTATAAATTCTTCTCAAGATCATATGCTAGAGGCCCTTAAGAGATTTAAGCCAAATGTAAAGTATATCTCTCTTCATCATAGGCTTGATCTCGAAACTAGTGGACTTCTACTTTTTTGTACCAAGAAATCTTTGAATAAATCTATAAGTGATCTTTTTGAGAATCATAAGATTGTAAAAACCTACTATGCAATTGTAAAAGACGAAGATCAGCGCCTAGACGAAAAGTTCACTATTAATAACCTTCTCGCAAAAGATAAATCAAACAAGATGAAGATGTGCAACGTGAAAAAAGATGGAAAAAAGGCCACGACGAAGTTTGAACTAATAAAAAGAGATGGTGACTTTGCACTCTTAAAAGTAACTCCGAAAACAGGAAGAATGCATCAGATTAGAGTACATCTCAGTGAATATGGTTTTCCTATTGTGGGTGACACTATTTATGGAAATAGTACTGATGCTAAGAGAACATTATTACATGCCTATTCTCTTGAGTTTAATCATCCATTAACTAAAGAGTATATAAAAGTAGAGAGTCCTCTTGCTGAGGATTTCTTTCTTAGAGACGACTAAGCTCTACAGCGATCAAGCTCGCCACCCTTGCATTATTTAAGACAAGCTCTATATTAGAGTCTAAGCTCTTTCCTTTAGTTAGTTCACTAATTCTTTTTAAGAGAAATGGTGTCGACTCTTTTCCAACTATTTCCTTCTCGTTCATCTCTTTTATTGCATCATTTATCACAGCATCTATCTGTGACTTATCATAAGAAAACTCTGCAGGCACTGGGTTTCCGATGACAACTCCTCCCTTAAGGCCTAAATCCCATTTTACTTTTAGAAAATCTGCTATTTCCTTTTCATTATTCATTTTAAAATTAACTTTAAAATCACTTTCTCTGCTGTAAAATGCAGGCAGTTGTTCAACATTATTTCCAAGAACTGGAACCCCATAAGTTTCTAAATACTCAAGAGTTAGACCAATATCTAAAATAGATTTTATTCCCGCACAAATAACCGCCACATTGGTCTTGCCTAATTCTTGAAGGTCTGCAGAAATATCAAAGGTTTGACTAGCTCCGCGATGAACACCACCTATTCCACCTGTAGCAAATACCTTTATTCCAGCTAGTGAACTAATAAACATTGTGGCCGCTACGGTGGTGGCCCCTGTCTTCATAGAAGATACAACATAGGGAATATCTCTTCTTGAAGTTTTATGAACTTTCTGTCCCTCTTTAGCTAAGAGCTCGAGCTCACTATGATCTAATCCTATTTTTAACTTACCTTTAATAATAGCTATTGTAGCAGGAACAGCGCCATTGGCCCTAACAATCCCCTCTACCTTCTTAGCTGTTTCCAAATTCTTTGGGTAGGACATGCCATGAGAGATAATAGTTGACTCAAGAGCAACCACTGGAATTGCATTTAAAAGAGCATGCTCAACATCTTCGCTGAAAGTAATATAATTTGAAAGTTCGTTATTCATTTATTAAAATCCTGTCTAATCTGTTCAATAATTAAACTATAATTGCTAATCATTTTGAAGTAAAATGCAGCGAGGAGAATATATGAAAAAAGAAATTTTAATAGTTGCTGCAAGCGATGGAAATAATTTGAAGTTAGCAAATACTCTCTTAGATGTTTCTAAGGATTACGATGCAAACTTCGAAGTTCTTAAGTTATCTGACTTTAACTTACCAATCTATACCAGCTCAGAAGAAAAGAATGGAACACCTAAAGATGCTATCGCTCTAACAGACAAATTCATGAAGGCCGATGGATTTATCGTAATTGCGCCTGAATACAATGGCTCAGTTCCTCCTATTCTAATCAACTCTATTTCATGGATAAGTAGGTCTGGAAATGATAACTGGAGAGATGCTTTTAATTCTAAACCAGTTGTCCTCGCTACACATAGTGGAGGCGGAGGTCAGCATGTACTGATGGCCATGCAAGAGCAGTTCTCCTTTATAGGATGTACTATTATTGGAAGAAAGCTCCATACCCATTACCAGAAACAACTTAACTTTGACTCGGCCAAGGCCACTATTGAGCAATTAGTTAGACTGGCCAAGGCATAAGTAGTTGTAATAAAAAGGTAACGTCTAGATTTTAGACACCCTCCCCTGTAAGCATTTCAATCGTCTTATATCAAATTCATATTTACTCTAAACTAAATAAAACTATTTTTAATTTGGAGTAAATATGAAAAAGACCATTACTGCCCTCGCAGTTCTAGCTTGTGCAAATACCTTTGCCCTCACAGTTGACTTAGAAGTCTCAGTTTTTCAAAAGATCCTTTTTGAAAAAACGAATAGCACTACTTTGTCTAAAATTCATTCTTCGGCAGAGACGAAAGTTAAGGGTGTTGTTAAAGAAGGCGACCAAGTTGCTAATATTAGTGAGTCACAACCTGCCGAGTATAATCGTGATAAAAATATGTTACTTATTATAAAAGATAAACATTCTCTTCAACTCATTGATACGGAAGATGGAATCAATGAAGTTGTTACGGCCAAAATTGATAAGTCGTGGGGAAAGATTAAGAAAATAGAAATCGAAAGTGATATTTATAAAGCACTATATAATAAACAATTAGAAGCACTTGGTGGTGCAATCTTTGGTAACTTTGGAATTGCACAAGATAATGTTGCCTTTAGCTTTGGACTTGATCTTTCTAACTTTGAATGTGCTAAAGAGTATGATGGTCTAGTCGAATGCTACCAAACTCTTACTTTTAAAATGACTGGTTCTGACGAAGTTGAAAATGAAAGATCAACTCAGTTAAAAAAGCAAAAACAAACTGAGGCGCTAGATGAAGCATCTAAAGAACTAAATAGCTATATCGGAAATTTAGAATATAGAACATCGTATGATATTCAAAGTTACATTTCGATCTTAAAAGAAGTTAAAGTGAAGATTGATATTGCGGCCGATAATTCAACTAATAGTTCAATAGAGTCAGAGTTAAGAAATTTATCAAGAAATATCTATTCAGAGATTCTAGATTCTTTAACTTACTCGACAGCTAAGGGTCAATATATCGAGCAAATGTTTGAAGACTATAGTGCAAAATTAAAAAAAATCAGAGTAAAGTTATAATGCTAGATTGGTGAGCTCTTCTAAGGAGCTCACTTTTTCATGTTCAAAGAAATCACAGTACGCGTGTAGAAAATGAAGAGGGTCACTTTTCAACCTATCTACAACTCCTTCATCTCCTTTAGACTTCGACATTTTTCGCTTTCCACATAGTACAAGTTTATGATGATAGAACTTATCCTCAGAAGGAAATTTTTGAGCAAGTGATTTAGCAATTGCAATCTGAATTGCTGAAGAACTTAGTAAATCCTCACCTCTTACAAAGTGAGTTGTCTTCATTTCTAAATCTTCGCAAACACTCATCCACTGATAAGATGAAAGACCGTCCTTTCTCCACAACACTGCATCACCTATTTCTTCACGCAAATGAACAGAGCTTTCACGAAATTGAACCTTAATATCTGGGCAAGAGTACCTGATTACATTCTTCATATTTTCGAATTGAATTGCCAATGGTCTGCATTTACCAGAATAGATACCTAAAGAACTTGAGGCAAAAACCTCTTTTCGAGAGCAGGCACAAGTAAACTTATCACCAAGAAGCTCTAGTTTTGAGAAATAGAAATCACTTTTTTTAGTCTGAGTAAATTTTGAATAAAACTCATCTACCGAACTCGGTCCATAATCAATCGGAATTTTAAGAGCACTTAAGGCAGATAATATTTCACCAACAAACTCAGGCCTACACCTTGGTCCATCGTGATCATCTATTCTTAGATAAAGCTTCGCTCCGACTGTCTTGGCCAAACGGTAAGTATGAATGAAGTTTAAAATATTGCCTAAGTGTAAATGGCCATTAGGTGTTGGCGCAATACGAGTGATATTCATTTAACTCTCCAACTTTAAGACCCATCTATAGATTCTCATCAGAAAGCCCAGATAAGCCATTGTAATTCCATCTCTTGCTTTATCATTCTTCAATTATATCACTAGAATTTTAACAAAATTTTAGATAATTTAACATCAATGAATTATCAGTCAATTCCTCCAATTATCCTAGCAACAATTGCTCTATATGTTGGAATATATCACTACTTTCTCTTTTCCGGAGTTGTCTCCCACAAGAGAGAAAAAATCTTTACCCTACTTTGTATTTTTGTAGGTTTTTACGATATCTCATGTGCACTTCTTTATAACTCTAATGATATTGCAACCTCTCATCTTATACAAACCTATCAACTGCCATTTATTGCTATAGTTTGTTGCCTCATATTTATTTATGTAGATCAATTCTACCTAAGAGTTCCACGTTTTTTTAAAAATTTGACTATAGCAACAGCAGCCTTTGCTATCTTTGCATCATTCTTTGCCAGTAATGACTTATTTTGGGACACAAAGAACTCTAGACTCTTTGAAGTGAATGTCTTTGATTTATTTACATACTCTGTACTTGAAGTTTCACCTGGGCCAATTCTTAAAGTTCTAACAATAATTATTTTCTTTTACTTCAGCGTCCTCTACTACTTCTGTATCAAGAAATACCTAAAGCAGAAAACTCGATATAATTCACTTTTCTTATTCTCACTTACTATTTTCACAGTAACATTAATTAATGATTCACTGCTTGGGTCTTTCCATCTCTATAAGTTTATCTATCTTATCGAATATGGATTTGTTGCAATTATCGTTTTCAGTGCCTATTTAAACTCACAAAAGCTAGTTGATATTGACTTTCTTAGGAATCTAAATACAAAGCTTAAAAAAGAAATAGCAGAGCGAATCAAAGCGGAGCAAGAGGCCGAGATTTTCCAAGAGAAAATGATAAGCTCGAGCAAGTGGATTACAATTGGAGAGATGGCCGGAGGTATAGCCCACGAAATAAATAACCCTCTAATGGTAATAAAAGGTAATGCCCAAATCATAAGAAAGAAATATTCTTCAGAACCAATAAAAGGACATTTAGAAAAGATAGAAAAGACTGTTGATCGAATTCATCAAATCATCTTGGCCCTTAAGAGGGTCTCTAGAGATTCTAAACTTGATCCTTTTAAAAAGGTTAATTTATTAGAGCTTATAAATGACTCCGTTTCACTCTGTAGTGATAAATTAAACTACCAACGCATAGAGATTGAGATCAATTGTAGCGATGATATATTTATTGATTGCCACTACACAGAATTATCCCAAGTTTTTTTAAATTTCATAAATAACTCGATTGATGCAATAGAAGAGAATAATGAAAATTCATTAAAGAAAATTATGATTTGCGCAACCTCTGTTCATGGTTTTGTAAAAATTCAAATTTCTGATACTGGCGCGGGAATGAGTCCAATAACTATGGATCGTCTTTTTGAACCCTTTTACACTACTAAAGAAGTTGGCAAGGGTACCGGGTTAGGAATGAGTATAACAAAAGAAATTATCGAAATTCATCATGGCTCAGTCTTTATTGATCGCCAAAGTAAGCTAACACAATTCGTGATTTCCCTTCCCATCAATCAAGATACTTAAGGGCAATATTTACCTTAGGCAAATCATTCAATAATTCAATTTCTCGCCATCCTGCTTTTTTACTATTATACTCAAGCAATGAAGAAGATACTCTTACTTGGAAGTTCAGGGTGGATTGCACACTATCTCATCCCTTCACTTCAAAAACATATAAGTGAATGCAATATTTTAGGTAGTAGAGTGACCAATACATCAGAGCATAGTATTGAAAACTTTATAGCAACTTCTAGTGACCTAGATATTATTGATCAAAAGATTAAAGTCTTTAATCCAGACATCATTATTAATATGACACGCGGTGAAGATGATGATGCTTTTACTATGCACAAGTATCTAATTGATAGATGCAAGAGTTCAAGCATCCATTATAATTACTTCTCTTCATTTAATGCATTGGATGCAAATATCTCGACAGAGCATTATGAAGACGAACTTCCAAACGCTCAAACCGACTACGGTCTATTCAAGGCCCGTTGCGAGGAAGAGCTCTTTGCAAATGGATCAAATTTTTCAATTTTTAGATTTGGTGCAACTCATGGTTGGGCCCCAAATTCAAAATCAAGAACCGAACTATTCTTAGAACATATGTTAAGCGGGGAATCCTTACCAATCGATGCTGGAGTTCTTCAAAATAGACTTGCAACGAATCACATGGCAGATATGATGGCAGCCGTTCTCAAAATGAAAGGAGAAGGTGTTTTCCACTTTGGTGCAGTTGATGGTTCGGAGGAAATTGATTTTCTTAGAGATTTAGCTGAGAGCTTTGGTTATCCGAGAGAGCAAGTAACTCTTGCTGGAACGAATCAGTGTAATGCTCTTATGATACCTGAAAGAACACTACAACTTATCGGTAAAGAGTATGAAAAGACAGAGGCGGATACAATCAAGGCCGTAAGGCATATGATCCGACTCTCTTCTTATATTCTATAAAACGCCATCCTTTATTTCATCAACTACTGATGGATCTAAAAGTGTTGATGTATCACCAAAATTATCAAATTCATGAGAAGCAATTTTTCTTAAAATTCTTCTCATAATTTTTCCGGACCTAGTTTTTGGAAGCCCTTTTACTATTTGAATCTTATCTGGTTTTGCAATAGGTCCAATCATCTTATTCACAGTGGCGATAATTTCGGCCTTAATAGAGTCTTCACAATCATGACCAGTAACTACATAAGCGTATATCCCCTGCCCTTTTACATCATGAGGAAAACCTACTACTGCAGCTTCAATAACATCCGGGTGTTGATCAATTGCATCTTCAACTTCAGCAGTTCCTATTCTGTGTCCAGAAATATTTAGAACATCATCAACACGACCTGTAATTCTATAATTAGAAAATTGGTCTCTTTTACATCCATCACCTGTAAAGTACTTTCCAGGATACGCACTAAGATATGTTTGTTTAAATCTTTCCATATCTCCCCATATTCCTCTTAGCATTCCCGGCCATGGTCTATCTATACAAAGATTTCCTGATGCCTCGGTAGTCTCAATGACCTCACCTTCACTATTCATAAGAACGGGAGAAACACCTGGCAGAGGTTTTGTTGCAAAACACGGAATTGTCTTAGTTATTCCAGCAAGAGGTGAAATTAAAATTCCCCCTGTTTCGGTTTGCCACCAAGTATCCACTATTGGACATTTCTTTTTGCCAACCACTTCGTCATACCAGTGCCAAGCTTCTTCATTTATTGGCTCACCAACTGAACCAAGAACTTTAAGACTAGTTAGTGATTTATTCGTTACAAATTCATTTCCACAACCCATTAATGCTCTTATTGCTGTAGGAGCTGTGTAGAAATGTGTTATTTTATGTTTATCGACAATATCCCAAAACCTTCCAGCGTCAGGCCAAGTAGGGACACCTTCAAACATAGTCGTCGTCGCACCATTTAAAAGAGGTCCATAGGTAATATAAGTGTGACCTGTAATCCAACCAATATCCGCCGTACACCAGTAAGTATCTCCCTCATCAACTTGAAATACATTTGCAAATGTGTAGGCCGCCCATACCATATAGCCCGCAGTAGTGTGTAAAATTCCCTTTGGTTTTCCTGTTGAACCAGAAGTGTAAAGAATAAATAAAGGGTCTTCTGAAGACATAACTTCTGCCTCACATTCAGTGGAGCACTTAGCGTAGAGATCATGCCACCAGATATCTCTTCCTTCTTGCATAGAAACAGAACTTCCCACACGCTTATGAACCAACACCTTCTCAATAGAGCGACATTCTTTCATTTTAAGAGCTTCATCACTAATTTCTTTTAGAGGTATAATTTTATTTCCTCTAAATCCAGCATCGTTAGTAATTAGAACTTTACATTCGCAATCTTCAATTCTTCCTGCAAGGGCCAAGGCGGAAAAGCCTCCAAAAACAACTGAGTGAATGGCCCCTAGGCGAGCACATGCTAAGACGGAAATAAGTTGTTCTGGCACCATAGACATATAGATACAAACTCTATCGCCTTTTTTAACTCCTAGCTCTTTTAACATATTTGCTGTTTTACAAACAGCGGCGTGTAATTGAGCGTATGTGTATTTTACAGTTTCTTCTGAAGGATCATTTGGCTCAAACAGTAAGGCCACTTGATCGCTTCTCTTCTCAAGATGTCTATCTAGACAATTTTCAGTGATATTTAACTGAGCACCATCGAACCATTTTATATCTGCTTGTTCAATTGTTCCTGACTGTACTTCGTCCCACTTCTTAGTCCACTGAAAGTTGGTGGCCATCTGTGCCCAGAACTCTTGAGGGTTAGATTGTGCCATTGCATAGGCATTATTATACTCATCCATATTAGAAATTTTGAGATCCATTATATAGTCCTAGAATTTAGTTTATTTAAACTTATTTTACTTATAAAGAGTATGAAATGACAAAGAGTAAACTAAGAATTTAGCTCACTCTCAATAATATCTTCTAAAGAATGATGGTGAAACTTAATAGAAATATCCCCAAAACTAATTCTTAGTTCAGGATTGTGAGATTTCTTAGCTGCCTTCCAGTCAAACTCAATATGGGGATACTTATGTGAGAATTTCTCAAAGCTCATATTGATAACCGCCTCAGCATGTTCGAAACCTTCTGTATAATCACTGCCCGGTTTCGGAGATGGGAGTTCAAGAAGAGGTATCGTAATATTCTTATATATAAATGCCTCTTTCATTTTAAAAGTTGCAATAGGACGATTTGAAATCATCGCTTCATGTAGAAGCTTATTTTCTAGGGCAAGATCGCTTTTAAGCTCATCGTATCTTTCTTCGCTATCTACTCTATAGCAAAGGTGATCAATTTCAAGGGAACAAAGATCTATACCTTCACTTTCTAAATTATCTTCTAATTTATGAAGAAAGGACTCCATCAAGTCTTTTTTAAACATTATGCCGTTCTCATTATGAGGTGATAGCCAAATTGTGTCTTAACTATTCCTGAAGTCTCACCTACTTTTAAAGCAAACGCGGCTTGCTCAAATGGTTTAACCATCATTCCTTTAGAAAAACTTCCAAGGTCTCCACCACCTGAAGATGAAGCACACTGAGAAAAGTCTTTGGCCAATTCTTCAAATGGAGTTCCATCATTTAATTTTTTAATAAGATCTTGGGCCTCGTACTCTTGGTGAACTAGAATGTGCTTAGCTGAAATTGAACTCATATATATCTCTCACTTTAATCTGGTAAATTTAATAAAGGGCATCTTTTATTTAAGTAAGAAAATAATAGACGATCTGTATCATACTGCCAATAAACATCAGAGTTTTTCTTATACAAAATCTCTGAGTTTGTTATAGAACACTTTGCATTAAACTCATCAATGACAGTGGCCTTTCTTTTTAAGTACCAAGTCGGAGACATTCCCATCTGAAATCCGAAATCAATTAGTACACGCTGATAATTTAGAATTTCAACACCTCCAGCATTGCCGCGGATTATATCCTCATCAACACTAATGATTGCATTTGTTAACGATATAGGTAATGCAATTTCCTTATCAAATACAAGCTTATCCCCATTTACTAAAGTAACTACAACTTCTCTTTCAGATACTTCGTAAGTGAGCTGTGTAGCTCTAGGAAAGAAGTTAAACTCTCTGGCACCAGAAAATTCATTTGATGGTCCTTGTCCATAGGAATTAAAAACAAGAAAACGCCCACTTGATGTGAGAAGAAAGTTTCGATACTTCATTTCGTAAGTCTTTCTAGGAGAAATAGAAATATAGCACTCATTAGATTTAAAACTTCCTGTTTGAATTCTCATATTTTCAAAGAATTCAACATGGGAGTCACAAATTGAGCTCGCTAATGAAGATAATGGAAACAGAAGTAAAAAGATAAAAATTTTCATAACTTTATTGAACAATAAAACACTTGGACCTACAACAAAAAAGGCATACCTGTCTATTACGCTCAACTGTTCTAATATAATATGACATTCATTGTTCAATATTCAATAAAGGTTGATAATAGCTATGTATTAAAATTATCTCAATTGTTCAGGAGGAACATATGAAAAATCACCTGCTCTCGCTTGCATGTGCGATAGGTTTAGGACTTATCACAACAAGCTCTTTTGCTCACTCAAATTCAGCATCTATAGATAATCCAAGAACAGACTATGTCTCAATTAAATTTAAAGATTATAAATCAGGAATGCTTCTATTAAAGAAGCTAGATATTGATGTTACTGGTGTAGACGTAAAGAACTCAATTGCAGACATTTTTGCGACTGGGGAACAAATGAAACTCTTAGAGAAATCTAGTTCTACATTTATTTCTATCAAAACACAAAAGAAGATCACAAAGGTTGATACTGAATATAAATCTCCAAGTGAAATTGAAACGATTCTAAAGAACTTTGAAAGTACATATCCAGAAGTTGCTAAGGTTCACGTTATTGGAACTTCTGCAGAAGGAAGAAATATTTATGCGATGAAAATTTCTGACAATGTCGCTGATAGTGAAATAGAAGAATCATCAGTTCTTTTCAATAGCATGCACCATGCACGAGAAGTGATGTCACCAGAAGTAAGTTTAGATATTATTGAAACTTTACTTACCAAGTATTCAAGTGACTTAAAAATCCAAAACTATGTAGACTCTAACGAGATTTGGGTTGTTCCAATGCTAAATGTTGATGGAAATGCAAAGGTTTGGGCCGGAAGCAATATGTGGAGAAAGAACACAAATTACGGACACGGAGTTGATATTAACAGAAATTATCCTCACTTATGGGGAGCTTGCAATGGTTCATCCGGCTCAACATGGTCTAGTACTTATAGAGGACCAGAAGCTGGATCAGAACCTGAAACGCAAGCCCTTATGAATCTAGTAAAAGAAATCAGACCTGTATTTGATATTAGTTATCACGCATACAGTGAGCTTGTTATCTATCCTATGGGGTGTAAAGGACAAAGAACACACACTAAAGAGATCGTAGAAAAAATCGGAAAGCAAATGGGCGCAGCAGTTAACTACGCTCCAGGAACAGCCTGGGAACTTCTATACTCTGTAGATGGTTCTGATATTGATTGGATGTATAATGCTTACCAAGTTATTCCATACGTACTTGAAGTTAATAGTAGAAGAGAAGGTTTCCAACCAAGTTACTCTAAATGGAGAGACAAGACTGTTCAAAGAAATAGAGCAGCTTGGATGCTACTTCTTGATAGAATGAATGGAACGGGAGTTAAAGGTTTACTAGATGAAACTTTTGTTACTCCTCAAAGTTATGAAATAGAAGTAAAAAAAGAAGATGGAACTATTGTTCAAAATTATAGAGTGAATCCAAATGGATCATTTCATATTGTGCTCAATCCAGGGAGCTACACTTTCTCTTTGAAGAAAGGTAGATCTATAGTCTCTACAAAATCTCTAGCTCTTGAAAACCTAAGAGTAGATCTACAATTCTAATTACATAATTTAGAGAGCGTCCCCAGGGCGCTCTTTTTTTGCACTATCCTTAAATAAATACCTTTTTAAAAACAATAATACACGATGCGCAAGGCAGCGTTTATCTCCTAATATTAGTACCTTAACGATAGTCCTGGCCAGTTTTCCCCCTTGAAACTAGCTCCTTTAATAGTTTTAAGTTAATATGCCCGAAATATTTAGAAAGGATTTTTATGAACTCTCAACAGTTTAAAGAAACTATTTTACAAGGAATACCATCAGAACTTCCTCCTAAGAAAGAATATGATCAATCTATTAATCATGCTCCAAATAGAAAACAAATTTTAAATGAGAAAGAAAAGAAACTCGCTCTAAAGAATGCCTTACGCTACTTCGATACAAAGTTTCATAAAGAACTTGCTCCAGAATTTAGAGAAGAGCTTGAGACTTATGGAAGAATCTATATGTATCGGTTTCGTCCTGATTATAAAATTTTTGCACGAAGTATTGAGGACTATCCACATAAATCAAAGCAAGCGGCAGCGATTATGCTTATGCTTTCAAATAATTTAGATTACGCTGTTGCTCAACATCCCCATGAACTTATTACTTATGGTGGTAACGGTGCTGTCTTTAGTAACTGGGCCCAATACTTGCTAACGATGAAATATCTAGCAACTATGACAGATGAGCAAACACTGGCCCTTTACTCTGGACATCCGGCAGGTTTATTCCCTTCTCATAAAGACGCTCCTAGAGTTGTCGTAACAAACGGAATGATGATTCCAAATTACTCTAAACCAGATGATTGGGAAAAGTTTAATGCTCTTGGTGTTACTCAATATGGTCAGATGACGGCCGGATCATTTATGTATATTGGTCCACAAGGAATCGTTCACGGAACAACAATAACCGTCTTAAACGCTGGAAGAAAGATAAGTAATGGTAAGACCGACTTAGCTGGTAAACTCTTTGTTACAGCGGGGCTTGGTGGTATGAGTGGAGCTCAACCAAAGGCAGCTGTCATTGCAGGATGTATTGGGTTAGTAGCAGAAATTAATCCAATGGCCGTAAAGACGAGACACGAGCAAGGTTGGGTAGATGAAGTCTACGAAGACTTAGATAAACTAATACCAAGAGTAAAAGAGGCCAAGGAAAAGAAAGAAGTTGTTTCAATTGCCTATCAAGGTAATATCGTTAATCTATGGGAAAGATTAAATAGCGAAAATATCCATGTAGAGCTTGGTTCAGATCAAACTTCTCTACACAATCCTTGGGCCGGAGGATATTACCCAGCGGACCTCACCCTTGAAGAATCAAATGAACTCATGGCAAAAGATCCTGAGCTATTTAAAGAAAAAGTACAACAAACATTAAGAAGACATGTGAGTGCTGTAAATGAGCTAGCAGCGAAAGGAATGTACTTCTTTGATTATGGAAATGCTTTTCTACTTGAGGCATCAAGAGCGGGTGCGGATATCTTAAAAGAAGATGGAGAATTTAAATATCCTAGTTATGTTCAGGATATCATGGGACCGATGTGCTTTGATTATGGATTTGGACCTTTTAGATGGGTTTGTACTAGTTCACTTAGTGAAGATTTAGATACTACTGATTTAATCGCTAAAGATGTTCTTACAAAACTTATGAAAGAATCTCCAAAAGAGATTCAACAACAGATGAGTGATAATATTACTTGGATTGAAGGTGCGAGAGAAAATAAACTTGTAGTAGGCTCGCAAGCAAGAATACTCTATGCCGACAGTGACGGTAGAATTGAAATCGCACTGGCATTTAACAAGGCCATAAGAGATGGATTGATCAAAGCCCCAATAGTTCTAGGTAGAGATCATCACGATGTTTCGGGAACAGATTCACCGTATAGAGAAACTTCTAATATTTATGATGGTTCAAGCTTCACAGCAGATATGGCCGTTCAAAACTTTGTAGGCGACTCTTTTAGAGGGGCCACTTGGATTTCACTACACAATGGAGGTGGTGTTGGCTGGGGAGAAGTTGTGAATGGTGGATTTGGTATGGTTCTAGATGGCAGTGAAGATTGTGACCGTAGAATAAAATCAATGCTCTTTTGGGATGTTAATAACGGAATAAACAGAAGAAGCTGGGCAAGAAACGAAGGCGCAACTTTTGCGATAAAGAGAGCAATGGAAAAAGAGCCTCTTTTAAATGTTACAATTCCAAACCTTGTAGACGAAAACTTATTGTAAAAAGTTCCCCTAAAACCAAATCCATATGATTTTAGGGGAATTCTTCTATCACGATTGAGCGTTGAACTTTTCTAACATAGAGCTTCGTGAAAAAAACTTCGATTAAGAGAGACAAAGTTACCAGCATGAGCGACCTGGTGGGATAGGTCTTGCCCATGATCAATGACAGCTATGGCATATTCACAACTGGCACAAGTTAGTACTTCGATACCATTATAATAAAAACTTAGACCTCCTAGATCAGTAACCCAAGGACAACCAAAAGTGATAACTTCGAAGACTTGGCGAATTGTTATTCCTGCTCTTTGTGCTTCTTTTAAACAGTTCTCAGTAAGAATAACGTCTTCAAATAAATCACTCATTTTTAACCTCACGTTTGTTTTGCTGTTAAACCTAGTATGGAGTAAAATTGAGCAAGACTGAGCAAAAAAAACAACTTTTTACTCAATATGAGTAATATTTAATACTTATGATTCTTTTTTACACATTTAGCTATTTTCTAAAAGTTAAAAAAGTGCCACAACTATCTGTCATGGCAAATAATTACAGTAAGTTAAAAACCTAGTGAGTAAACTATAGTATTTTTTACTCATACCGAAGAGATGAATAGGAGATAAAAATGGAAGATATGAAAAGAGTTAATGTGCACATACCTATTAGTTACTACGAAAGTATTAATGAAAAGGGTCTAAAGTTAAGCGGTGTTATCAGAGAAGCACTTGAAGATCAGCTCAATCCCAACACAATTACACTCTCAGTTAGCCCTAAGACACATGAACTATATATGGACTTATTTAGCACTACCGATTGTGAAGACAAGGACTTTGAGCCTTACCTAAAAGAGGCCTTAACAAAGTTTGTAGGTGATTTGATAAAAAAAAGAAGTGATAAATTACTTACAATAAAGAAAGAATTAGAAAAATAATTTTAATAAAACTTTTTCTACTTTACGAATTGTATTGTCTAGAGCTCCAGGTTTTTCTTCAACATGGAAATCAGTTCTATAGACTTCCATATCTAGAATACGTCCATAATTTACAAAAGCTCCTTCTCCCCTATAGGAAGTTTGCCCCATAAAGTTAAAGCCAACGGCCACATCATCCTTTATCTCGCAACTAATTTGAGCGTCCTTAGCATTCTTAAACATATCAGTGAATCTATCTTTTTCGGTGTACTCTTCTTTGCAGCTTGCACAGTGAGAAGATACAGGAACACCTTTAGTTATTTTTTCAAATGGAAGAAAGCACTTTAATTCTTTAGTACCAGTAATGAGAATACCTTCTTCATTAATAACGATTTCTTTTACGTCTTCAGTCTTTTTCTTTTTACCTAAGTTAACAGAAAGAGTATTTTTTGAATACGCATGGATAGAAAGTATGAATGACATCAAAATGATTAGTAATCTCATATAGAGCTTATCGACGAAATTTACAGACAGATTAGCCTTAATTACTCAAAAGAAACCACAAGGTATTCACGATTTCCACCCTTCATTTCAATCTCAAAGGTGTCATTTTCAGATAAATTGACAACCCCATCACCAATTGGAGAAAAGACCGAAATAACTAAGACAACTTCACCATCAACTTCAATCATTGACCCACCAGCAGTCGGAGCGATGAAGTACTTTCTTATCTGATCATTAAACTCAATATCTACTAATGATCCAATGCCAACAGAAGCCGCTTTGTTAAGCTTCTCACCAGCTAGCTCTTCAATCATCTTCACATCCATTTCAAGCTCATCTACTCTTTTTTTCTGCGCCCCGGCCAAATAACCAGCTTCTATACTTCGAGTATCCCACTTACTTTCGGCCTTAAAGTCAGGCTCCTGAGTCAAGTTCTTAGCCGTTTCGTAGGCGGCCTTAGCTTTTTCTAACTCATCATTTAATTGCTTTATAAGTTTTTCAAGTATGAGAGATTTATTCATAAGCTTCCTAAAGTTTTCCAAATATAATAGTGATAAAGACTACGAAGACACCTACAGAGACGAGGGCCACATCTCTCGCTGTAACCATATCTTCGATACGATTAACAACTTCCATTTTAGAAGGACTTCTTTTCAATTCGCTTTGCAGTTTCTCACGTGTGATCTGTGTAAGAGACTTCTTATATGGTGCCTCTTTATAAAAAATAATTTTAAGAGCAAATAGGAACGTCAAAAAAAGCCAATAGAGATTATCCCATTCATATGGTGAGTAGAGATAGATTAAAATGAGAGGTAAGACTATAAGACAATTTAAGGCAGCAAAGAGCTTAAATTGTAACTTATAGTACAAAAATACTTTATTCATAGAAGACATTCTAATGATATTTATACAAAAACTCCACAAATTAAGAGAATCGGCACAATCTGAGTAAAATAAATGTAAAAGACCACTAATAAAGCATACATTGCACTCAAATAGGCTATAGTGAAGCCTATGAAGACTCTAAATATATCAGGATATTCATCGAGTGAAGAAAGGGCCAATACCTACTCCCATGGTTTAGGAATAGTTCTATCTCTAGTTGGTCTTATTTACTTAGTCTTTGTCTTTAACGACTTCTCTGATCACAAAAAAACATTTAGCTATATCATCTATACGCTGTCACTTCTGGCCCTTTATAGTGCTTCGACAATGTATCACTTTGTTAAAGATGAGTCTCTTAAACTAAGGTATAAGAAACTAGATCACATTTGTATCTATTATCTCATCGCAGGAAATTATACTCCCTTAATGCTAAACCATGTGCCAGGCTCTCTTGGCCTCTATATCACGTTAGGAGTGTGGGCAATCGCCCTATTTGGAACTTTTTATAAACTCTTTGCAAAAAAGCAAAATAAAATCATTTCTGTCTCAATCTACTTACTCATGGGATGGCTTGTAGTCTTATTCTGGCCAGATGTCTCTAAGTCTCTTTCTCAATCAGGACTAGATTTTCTTATTTATGGAGGAATCTTCTACACTGGAGGAGTGGTTTTCTATCTACTTAAGAAAGTTCCCTACACACATTCCATTTGGCATCTCTGTGTCTTAGCGGGAAGTGTTTGTCACTATATTGCTGTTATTACTGCCTAGATATCATCTTCGTATTAAAACATATTAATTGTAAAAATATAAGACAATTGCTAACACTGACTCACGTATTTCCAGAGTCTTAAACACGTCATATTCGGCATATATTTTGCTTATAATACTAGATATAACAAAGTGAGATAACCTTGAAACTTCTAGTATTGAAGAGGAAATTCGTCCTAGTTTTAGCAGTCCTGTTGGGAATGTCGACTCTTGCATTCTCTTCAGACTTAACACTAGATCAAGAAAAGCAAATCCTCATAGACCTAGACCTTAGAGCTCAAAAGAAATGGGAACCATTAGAAGAGTTTCAATCCAATCCCCTGTGGATAAAAGATCAATTAGAACTAGGTCTCTATGGGCCAATCTATGACAAAGGATGGCTTAATCCACGTGTCTCAAGACAGATCATACCAGACCTTACGAAGGGTTTCCTTGTTGTAGATAGAGTTGTTCTTGGTGAAAATATAATGACTCAAGTTGCATCAGTGAGTACAAATTTACTTTTAGGTTATTACTTTCCATATATTCAAGGTGGACCGATTTACGATAAAGTCTTTACTCGAATAAAGCATGCGCCAACTTATAAAGAGGCACTTGAAACTGAAATCTATAAAATACAAAAGTTTCCTTTTAACTACAATGAGTTTACAGAGTTAAGCGAGAATGAAGTTCATTCAACAGTAACCACAAATGGTTTCTTTACAAGACTATCTTTAGGACTGTTCGATATGATGGGACTCAACATTCCCTCACCTATAAACCTGGGTCCTAAAATAAAGTACCACTTAAAGAAGTCCATGAAAGTAAGTATCACTAAAGAGAGTGAAGATATTATCATTATTGCACTTGAAGATATAAATGAACATATGGCAGGAGCAGGTATTGGTCTTGGCGTTTACTTTGAAGAACTTATAAATCTACCTATCTCAATTGGCATTGATGGGCAAAATGGATACTCTCCAATTGTTGCAAATTTCAAAAAAACAACTCAAAAAATTAAATCCCTAGTATATAAAATTGATCTATCTAAAGAGCTAGGACTGAAGGCCTATCAAGATTTTTTAAATAGTGACCTAACAACGGTTCAAGATTTGAGTCTCGAGGAGCAATCTCCAGTTAAGGTTGATATTGTCAAAGAAGGAACTGTAGAAACCAAAGAGAGAAATTTTGCCATCAATTTAATTCTATACCGCAGTGGTGAGAGAAATATCACTGTTAATGGAAAGTATAATACCACTTTACCTGATGGTAAGAAGTACGATTACGACGAAGTCATTAGAAAGAGAGTTCTAGATCGCAAAGGCTTTAGCGGAGAAGAAAAAGATATTCTTACATTCTCCACAATCATTCCCAAGAGCACAAATCAAAACAATTTTGTTCTAGATACGCTTTATTACTATGAAGACACTAAAGCTAAAGGAGAAGAGCTTAACGAAGTTTCTCAAATAGTTAAACTACTTGGAATTCCAGCTGGTATACCAATGAGATTTGATGAAGATAGAAATTACGGCAAAATACAACTACAGGCAAAGATGCGTTTTACTTCTCAGGCCATTAGAAAAATCTTTGAATCTTCTTCAAATGAAAAATGGATATCACTGGCCTCGGCCCTTGGGCATAATGATCCTTACATATGGGAGTCTCCAAA
The DNA here is from genome assembly GCF_004006665.1 of Halobacteriovorax sp. HLS. NCBI lineage: Bacteria > Pseudomonadati > Bdellovibrionota > Bacteriovoracia > Bacteriovoracales > Halobacteriovoraceae > Halobacteriovorax > Halobacteriovorax sp. HLS. Next base: position 255,464 of record NZ_QOCL01000009.1, on the reverse strand, counting down.
AGAGAGAAATAATTATATTAATAAATACTATGTATCTAACTTTAAGAGAAATAACTTTCACTCTTCCAAAAATAAGCATCGATTATCAAAGTTAGAAAAAGAAAAGATTAAGTACTTAGAAAAAATAGAATTTGCCTTAAAAATAATGAATCGCTTTGAAGAGGTTCAAGCAACGAATAATGGTCTTGATAGAGCGAAGAAATTAGTAGAGTTACTGAATCACAAAAAGTTCGGACTCCCAATTCATAAATTCATGATCGATTTAGCAGGTCAAGACTTGATTATGGGACGCGGTCATATAAGAGGTAGAACTTTTTAGAAAACTTTTTCCCTAACTTTCCAATAATGTTTAACTTTCCTAGCAATAACAAATACTGGCCTTCTAAAAATGGGAGAGATCTGTACTATTTGTTGCGCAGATATAATATCGAACTTCTGCCCAGCGTTTTTTAAATGAGGTCTTACAAAATTATGAAAGAAGGCCCCTCTTTGGTCATCTCTTTCTAAGTAAAAGTACTCGCTTAGCGACTCGCCATCATAATCATAGTATTTAATTGCCAATCTCTCTCTACCTTTCTTGTCCTGATCAACCTCAAAAGTCATTGTGTCACACTTTAGAACATGAGCATCTTTGAGTTGCATCGCTTCACGTAACTTCGCATCTGGGTCAACAAGTGTTGCATCACAAGACTTGCAGATCTTGGCAGAGATATCATTTTCAATTCCACAGGTTTCACATATTTTAAAGCGAAAAAGAAAACCACATGGTATTACTTCTAGAGAGTGAGGATCTTCCACGGCCCCTTGACACTTTCTTCCATAGTGCTCAATCACATGACCTTCAGAATCTGCCTTACCCCAGAAAATATTTGCAAAGCCACACTCTGGACAAAGAACTTGAACGGCTTCACTATCAGAAACTGTTTTTTCATTTCCGACTTCAGGTGAAAAAAGATCATAACCTTGCCCAGTGTAATCCAATACCAAGCAGTCTTCTTTTCCTGGTGAGAGTCGCAAACCACGTCCAACAATTTGCTGATATAAACTCACTGATTCAGTCGGTCTTAGAACAGCAATAAGGTCTACGTGAGGAGCATCAAAGCCAGTCGTTAATACAGAAACATTAACGAGAAATTTCAACTCTCTTTTTTTAAATCTTTTAATGATATCATCACGCTCATCTTCAGGAGTATCCCCAGTGACTAGTTGAGAAATATCAATAGGAAGAAGTGAGAGTATTTCTTTGGCATGCCTAACCGAGGAAGTGAAAATCATCACCCCACTTCTCTCCTTAGCTTGAGAAATGATATGCCCTATAATTCCAGGTGTAACTCTTTTTTGATCTGAGAGAACCTCTTCGATATCAGTGACACTAAATGCACGATCACCAGAGTTTCTCTTCAAGCTTGAAAAATCATAACACGCTACAGGAGAATCAATTACAATAGGTGGTGTCAGATACTTATGTCTGATCATATAATTAAGAGGTAGTTCAAAAATGCATTTTTTAAAAAAACGTTCTTCTTCACTCTTAATCATTCCTCTATAATGAAAATTATAAATCCATCCTAACCCCAACCGATAAGGTGTTGCTGTTAAACCTAAGATACAAAGTTGCGAGTTCTCTTTATATAGCTTCGTAATAACTTGATGATATTGAGAGTCCTGCTCTAAAGAAACTCGATGACACTCATCGATAACAAGTAAGGAAAAATCCTCAAAGAAATTCTCTCTTGCTCTAGCAATAGATTGTATTGAACCAAAAATAACTTTATTCCCATGGTCCTTACGATTAAGCCCTGCCGAAAAAATCCCTGCTTCTAATTCATAGCTCTCATACTTAGCGTGATTTTGCTCTACTAACTCTTTAACGTGAGCAAGGACAAGAACCCTTCCTCGTGCTATCTTTGCAAGCTCTGCAATAACTAAACTCTTTCCCGCTCCAGTTGGAAGAACAAGGACGGCAGGGTCTCTCGTTACTTGAAAGTGCTTAATTACAGCTTTAACTGAATCTTTTTGATAAGGTCTGAGTTCGAACATAACTCATAATAGTATTTTTTAGTGAGAAAGACAAAGTGAACAAATGGCATTTGTTTTAAGCAATGGCACTTTGAACTTTAGAGGGAATAAGAAAAGTAAAAGTTGTTCCTTGACCTGGAGTAGAGGTTATTTCCATCTCACCTTCATGCCTAGTTATCACATTCTTAACTAATTTTAATCCTAGCCCTGTTCCCTTTTCTCCTTCGGATCCGAAGTCGGTGTGAGAATTTACTCCCCCAAGAATATCTTTTACAATATCTTCCTCCATTCCAACACCAGAGTCTGAAACAATAATTTTATAATGATTAGCATCTAATATTCCTGAGATTTTTATTTGTGAAGAGCTATTGGAAAATTTGATTGCATTGGAAAGTACATTTCTTATGCAAGTTTTCATCATCTTAGTTTCATGTAGAATATTTGCAGGTTCAACATCAATATCAAACTTTATATTCTTTGTTTCGGCCTGTTCGTAGACAAATTCGATTGCTTCTCTAATGGTTTTATCAATACACTTATTCTCTTTTAAAGTTCGACCATTTTGAAGTTCAGTAACCGCCCAATCAACAATATCTGCAAGAAGACCATCAAGGCGACTCACAGAAGAAACAATTGAGTTTTGATAATCAACAACTGCACTCATATCACCTTTTTGGGCCTGTATTCTACATCTTTCGGCCTTAGTCATTATAATAGTAAGTGGGTTACGTATATCGTGAGCAATGGCCGCAAGAATTTTATCTTTTGTATCATTAATTGTGTCTAATTCTTTTTTAGTATAGAACTCTACTCTTGCCCACTTATCTATTTTACATTTAAAAAATAATAAGAGGACTTCTATAGCAAATAGCATGAATATCATGTAGCGATGAACTTTCTCGCCATAAGTTAAAACAGGGTCTTGTAAAAGTGCAAAAGTAATAAGCAGAAAAACGGCACAAATATTTGTGGAGTGAACTCTACCAGGCAAGATCATATAGAAACTTCCTACCATCATCATAATTCCAGGAAGTAAAGTTAAGCTCGCCCCCTTAGTCCACCATGTCAGAAGAAAAATACTGATAGAAGAAAGTATCTTTAAAACATCAAGCCAAAGCTCCCAGTGCTTAGGTCGCTCAGTAACTTTTCTATAAATTAAAAAGAAAGAAATAGAGATTGCGAGAATGAACAGTCTCACTGCAAGCAATTCATATGCTCCTAGGATGTAGAATTTTCGTTGAAAATCACCAAAGACCCCAGCAAAGACAAAGAATAAACAACAAAAGAAATAAGTCAGAAACGTATAGTTTCTATTAGTTTCAAAAGTCTCTTCGAGATACTTCTTCTCAAGTTCAACAGACTTGAAGGTACCCCAGATATTATACTTATCTTGCATTTCAGTCATATCGGAATATTAGAAATGAAATGAAGGGTTTTCTCAACATTTTCATTACCTTGCGTAGTTCCATTTATTCTTAAGAAAGTATGGTTACAATATTGTAAAAGGAGTTTTCATGAAGATTTTTCTACTATGTTTATTCATATTTTCGGCCAAACTTGCAACAGCAAAGACTGACTATATTGTTAAGGTATCCAACCCACAAAATTTCATTCTATCAAAGAACTATGATGAACATCTATTTGGTCCCTACTTTGGAATTTCTAAAGAAAATTTATCCGCTTCAGACAAAAGTGATTTCGAAATAATTGAAGAAAATTTCGATGTCTCTATAGCAGAAGACTTTAGACCTGTTCAATGGGCATTAAATAATCTTGGAAACAATGAACCTAGACGCGGCGGAGGAAGGATTCCAATACCTGGAGTTGTTGGGGCTGACTTAAATATCATGCCTGTATGGGAACAAGGAATCTTTGGCTCTAAGAAAACAATCATAGCTGTTATTGATACAGGTGTGGACTATAAACACTTCGACTTAAAAGATAATATGCTCATTAATCTTGCTGAAAAAAATGGGAAAGATGGAATTGATGATGATGGTAATGGCTTTGTAGATGATATCTATGGCTACAATTTTTCAGACAATAACTCAGATCCAATGGATGAGAATAAGCATGGGACTCATGTTAGCGGGATAATTGGCGCCGCTCATAACTCAAACGGAGTTGATGGAGTAATGAAAAATGTATCTATCCTAGCTGTTAAATTTATGGACAAGAAAGGCCGTGGAGACATAGCTGGTGCAATCAAAGCTATTAACTACGCTCTTGTAAGAGGTGCTAAAATTTTGAATAACTCTTGGGGTGCTCTGAAGAAATCAGAAATTTTACAAGAGATTATAGAACAGGCCAATCAGTCTGGAGTAATCTTTGTTGCAGCAGCAGGAAATAGCTACGCAAATAACGACATCAACCCACGCTATCCAGCAAATCATGAATCTGAAAACCTTATCTCAGTTGCGGCGATTAACCCTGAAAACAGAATGACAGGATTTTCTTGTTATGGACCAAGAACCGTCCATGTTGCCGCACCAGGAAGAAATATCATTTCAACTGTTCCAAAGAATAAGTATATGGTTCTATCTGGAACTTCTATGTCTGCACCTTACGTTGCAGGTGCAATTGGGCTGCTTCTCACAAAGTATCCAAACCTTACTCCTCTACAAGTTAGAGAAAAGCTGATCTCCACTTCAACTCCTGTTGAACACCTGAATGGACGAATACAGGCCAATGGTCGCATTAATATTGCAGCGCTATTAGAATAATTAAAATAAGACGAGTGATGCATCTGCGCGTCACTCGTAGTTTCAAAGACTTGCACAAATGTCGCACTCCCCCACAAATCGTATAAATAATGGAAATTTCATGAATTATCTAGTAAAACACTAAGGTAATTACAAGGAAATATAACTTAATGAAAACAACGAAAGAATTTACACAGTACAATTTACAAGACGAGCTAGTAGCTGCACTTACAAACCATGGCTTTAAAGAAGCATCAGAAATCCAGAACCTCACAATTCCACCAATCCTCGAGAAGAAAGACATCTTCGCTCTAGCTGAAACAGGCTCAGGAAAGACTGGGGCATTTGCAATTCCAATTATGGAAAGACTCTTAGAAGAGCACGCATTAGAGAATCCAAAACAACAAGTCGTAATCCTAAGCCCAACAAGAGAGCTTGCTCAACAAACGAATAAGTTCTTTGCTCAAGTTGGTAAAGATATCGGTGTTAAAACAGCATGTATTATTGGTGGTGAGAGAATTGAAGCACAAATTGAAGAAATTCAAAAAGGTGTTCATGTTCTTGTGGCGACACCAGGAAGACTCAATGACCTTACTAAGCAAAAACAAGTTGATCTTTCAAATTGCTTTGCTGTCGTATTTGATGAAGCAGACAGACTCTTTGATATGGGGTTCAAAAAGGACATCGAGTTTATCCTTAAAGGAATTCCAAAAGAGAGACAATTAATCATGGTTTCGGCGACAACGAATATGGATGTTCTAAACACAGCATTCAAATATGGTTCTCACCCAGTAGAAATCAAATTAAATGCAGACTCAATGTTAGTAGATAATATCGATCACAAAATTGCGATGATTGATAAGAATGAAAAGATGCCACTACTTGTTAAGCAACTTAGAGATCACGAAGATGCATATGCAATTGTATTTTGTAACACTCAATTTCAAACTCACTTAGTAGCTGAGTGGTTAAAGAAGATGAACTTTAAGGCCAAGCCAATTTCAGGAAGAATGGCACAAAATAAAAGAACAAAATTAATGGAAGAATTCAGAGCAAAAGAAGTGACTATCTTAGTTTGTACTGATGTTGCTGCCCGTGGACTTGATGTTAAGGATGTCAATCTTGTTATAAACTATGACCTTCCAAATGAAGCCGCTAGTTATGTTCATAGAATTGGTAGAACAGGAAGGGCCGGAAAAGATGGTCATGCAATTAGTTTCTGTGCTTTTGAAGACTGTGAAAACCTAGACCCGATTTATGAATTCATTGGTAGTAAAATACCTAAGATGGATTTAGAAAATGATGACTTTGCTACAGATATCGCTCAAAAACCATACCTTGATGCGAAGACACTTATGGTGACTGAAAGAAGTGAGAGATTTTCTAAAGATAAAAAAGATTTTAAGAAAAAAGACTTTAAAGATAAAGACTCTAAGTCTGAATCTAGAAATGATATCAAACCAAAGACAAGTACTGTCCCATTTAGTTCAAAAGTTTTTAAAGATGATAGAAGATTCTTCTTTAACAAGGCCACTAGTGAGCAAGACTCTATAAAAGCGGCCCTTACTTACTTTGATATTAATGACGACCACCTACTAAATACAACTGTAGAGTCTGTTGGTGGAAAGAAATTCTTCTTCTTTGGACCAAGAGTTACAACTTACAAGCACTCTTTAAAGCCAATCTATAAGAAGATTCTAACTCCTTTTTTAATTAGTATAATTAAGAAAGCTCAACTAGAACTATTTGTTAAAGTATCTTTTAAAGATGGTCTTCTTAAAGTTTCTCTTTCAGGAAAAGACCTCGGTCTTGTACTACGTAAGAAGGCAGAACTACTTACAGCTTTTGAAACATTAATTAAGCAATTCTTATTACGTAAAGTTTATGTAAAAGATGAAGTTAAACTTTCAATTAAGTGCTTTAGTGAAGAACAACAAAAAGAATACAACGATAGAAATACAAGAGATAAAAAGAAGTCTGAAAAAGATATTTGTGCTCTTGTAGACAAAATGAAAAAGAAAGTAATCAGCTCTAAAGAAGCAGTTCTTTTAAAGAGCATGAATCCAGCAGAGAGAAGAATTGTTCACCAATACATAAGTGAAGATAAGAAATTCAAAACAAGCTCTGTTGGCGAGGGACGATTCAAACAAATTGAACTTAGTTTAAGCTAATAAAAAAGGCCTCTATTAGAGGCCTTTTTTTATATTTTAAATATTAGCTTTTTTACGTGTTTATTTCTAAGTTTATCCTAGCATCTTCAAAGTCACATTTTCTACTAGAGGCAACCTCATTAAATAATACTTTTAATTTATCAGTATGAATATTTTTACTCCGACTACTATAGTGATTCTCAAGGAGATGATCTAGGGGTTCTAATTCTGAACTTGAAACTTGTAACAAGAACTTCTTCAAAAAGTAATTGTCTGGAGAAAACTCATCAAGGGCCTTATAAAAGAGAGAGATTACTTTCGAGTACTCCTTCGATGTTAGCGCCTGTTTAAACTGTGATATTAACTGTCTCTTTCTTAATTTCTGCGCGACATAACCTCTTATCTGTTCTCGTTTTAAAATATAAACTAGTACGAATAGAGCAATAAAAGTAAGAACTATAGTAATTATCTTTCGCATCTGCTTAGTAATATAAAATCCTGATAACTGGATTGTTTCGAGATCAAAGTCTACAGACTCAATTTCACCGCTTGAAATATTATAGTAATAAATAGGTGAAATAGTTGGAGTAAACTCACCGGCCCTATTGTAAACAGCAGTAACCTCATACTGAACAATAGACTCTAAATCTCCACGATTAGAAGTATCCGAAGATTTTAACTTCTTATAATAATAGACAACATCTTGTGCCTCATTAAAACGGATTTGTGGCAAATAGAGAGATGAGCTACCACTGCTTTTTAAAGTTAATAGATAAGTAAGAGAATCTCCTTTTTTAAGCTCTCGATCACTTGGTATATCAACTTCAACCTCAGCACTACTTTCAAGAGCAGCATAGCTAAAAGTAGAGTCAATACTATTGACCTTTAGCTCGACAGGTTTAGTTCTAAGAGTTCCACTTATTTTCTTCCCTCTTATTGTTCCTGAGATATATAGAGTTATTGGAGGTATCTGATTTACACCTGCGCGATCAAAGTAGTAAATTAACTCCTGGGTTTTAAGTGTATACTGAACTCCACCATGGTCCTTCGTTCCAAAGATAGTTCTTTGGTCTTGTTGTATTGCAAACCCTCCCTGCACAGGAAGATCTAGAAACTTGAACGTAAGATTTGCATTCTTAATATAAGCAAGTGAGACACTCACATTTACCGCAGACTTAGGATAAGTTTCTTCGGTATTTACTCTAATTTCGCTAAAGAGGTCTCCTCTAGCAAAATTCAAGGCCAGATTATCTTGAGCAAAACTCAACGTACATAATAAGTAAAATAGAATACTAATTATTCTTTTCATCGAGAATCCTAATTTTTTGATATAAGAAGTCCTCGAGGTTTGAGTCTAACTTACTATACCACTTATCTAAATTATCTTCTGAGTTTATACTATCTTTTTGTTTTTCAGAGAACTGCTCTTTTAAAGCTCCTCTACTTACTTTATGAGAATCTTCTTTCTTTTTAGAGAGCTTATCATGCCCCTCTGAAACCTGAGACCCCCCTAGCTGATCAATTTCTTTTACTATCTTATCCATCATTGAAAAATTTATTTTAAAACGTTCCTCACCTGGATACTCATTCATTAATTTTTCATAGACTTCAAGCGCACTTAAATAAAACCCTTGATGAGCAAGACTATTGGCATAAGCAAACCTAGACTCTTTATCTTTTAAAGTTGAAAAAATCATCTCAGCATTTTTAAAGTCTTCACTTAAGTAAAAAGACAGGGCCTTTAATTTCTTATCTTCAAATAAAGGAGCAGCCTTATCAAAGTATCCAATTTTAAAGAGAATCATTGCTTGTTGATTATCCGTAATAAAAGGCCTTAAAAGTTTAATTGCATGGGAATTTCTAGGAGCTAGTAAGAAAATAGTTAGAAGAACTGCAATACTAGCGCCCTTTCTAAAAAAGAGGAGAAATGGAATAACCAATAAAAAGCATAAGTAATATCCAAATTCCTCCCAAGGGATGCTTTCGTTGGCCGCCGCAGGGTAATAAGGAGAAATACTACTAATCATCTCTTCTACGTCGTCAGAGTTCGCAGTATTTTCAATATACCGACCCCCGCTGGCCTTTGCTAAATTCACAAGAGATTCCTTATTCTTTTTTATAAAGCTCCCCTCACTCGTATTAAGCCCAACGCCATAGACGATAACTGATAAGTTATACCTCTTAGTCAATATCTCAAATTTTGCAATGTCGTCTAACTCTACTCCATCAGATATTATGACAAGGTATTGCCCCTGTCCTTTAGTTGTAAAGTAATTAGGTAGAATTTTTTCAATAGAGGATGCACTTCTTCCCTGTTTACTTACTATATCTACAGCAATTGCTTCAAGATATGGTCTGACAATACTTCTGTCAGCACTAAGGGCAAGAAGATTATAAGAACGCTGACCAAAAGCTGCAAGAGCAACACTGGCCGTTAAGTTTTCTTCAAGAAAGTCTATCAGCTTTATCTTTGTTCTTTCAATTCGGCTTGGAAGTATATCTTTCTGCTTCATTGAATCAGAAAGTCCGAATGCAAAAACAATTTTTGACTGGTCTACATTAAAAGGCGTTTGCACTTTCTGATACGTTGGTCCCGCAATAACTACGCATAGTCCAGCGAGGGTGTAAACGAATAGGTAGAATATATTAAAGTACTTCTTTATTCCTGAATCAAAGAGTAAGTGTTTAAGGATATGAGGACTAAAATATTTTTTCATATTTCCAAGCCCTGCATTCTTTTCGTAAAGATAGCAACAAAGAACTATCAACGGAATACAAATTAACCACCAAGGCCTTAAGAAATGAAAGTCAGACAATATACTCATACAGAAGTTCCTCTTACTCCCATAGAGCAAAGTGTGAAGAGCTTAATAAGCATAAAAATAAATATTGGGATTAGAAAATAGTAATAGATATCGATAAAAGGTACAAACTTAGTTATCTCTACTTTAGATGGTTCAATTTCATTGATCTTTTCATAGCTTAGTGAAAGTTCTGCTTCATTAGCAGCCCTAAAAAGTTTTCCACCAGTCTTAATCGCAATCCCCTCTAGTATTGAAAAATCAATTGGATTCTCTCCAACTGAGCCAGGATTTCCAAAACCTATAGGGTATATTTTAATAGCTTCTTTACTGGCCAGCTCAGAAGCAATCAGTGGAGAGATCTCACTTCCAGTATCATTACCATCAGTAAAAAGAATAATAACTTTATCTTTAGCAACACTTGATGATAAACTTTTGACACTAAGGCCAAGAGCATCTCCAATATGAGTACTCATTCCTGCCATACCAACCTCAAGTTCATCAATTGATCTAGAAAGAGAGTTATAGTCATCTGTTAACCCACTCTGGATATAAGCAGAGTCACCAAAGACTACGAGACCAATTCTGTCTTTTTGTCGCTTATGCACAAAATTTCTCATGACTTCTTTTGCAACTTCTAGTCTAGTTCTGCCACTACTAGTGTCTTTCTCATTCATAGAACCAGAAAGATCTAAGGCAAGAAAAAACTCTCTAACACTTATGGTTTCGCTAACTTCTTTTCCAGTAAGAACAGGCTTCGCTAGTGCTACGACTAAAAGTAGATAAGAAATAACCAACACAGTTTTTTGAAGCACAGACTTTTGAATATATATTTCTTTTTTTATAGTAGAGCTCGACAAGTTCTTTATAATAGAAAGAAATGGTGCATAAACAGAGCGCCTCTTTTGGTCCAGGGGCGGAACGAAGTAGTATATAAGAAGTGGTAGTGGTAACAGTAGAAATGCCCAGAGGTTTTCAAATATCACAGATACCTCTTTCTAAGCCACACAACAACAGCGTTCTTAAAGTCAGTAAATTCTTCACACGGCATAATAGTATTCTGATATAAGTATCTTGAAATACTCTTTCCAAATTCTGTTTGATAAAAGCTATCACGATCCTCTTTAGTAATTCTTTTTTTCTTATGAGTTATATGAAGAATTTTTGATAGTTCATAGAGGTTCACTTCATTAGTATTGATATATTCTATATAATCTAAAATATACCTATTCTCTTTTTCAAACCTCTTTCTTTTAAAGTATTTTGCTAGGAGAAAGAATAGTCCTATTAGGAAGAGAATATACCATCCCCAAGCGATGGGAAAGAAACTGAAATCATAATCAAGGGAAACTTCTTTTATTCCCTTGACTGTAAGATTACCAAAGTATTTTCCTTCTAAGACCTTCATTTACTTCTTAAAACCTGCATCTCAAATTGTTCTAAAATATCGTCATTCGTATTGAATTCATAAAACTTAATCCCAAAACTAGCTACTTTCTTTTTTACTTGTGCTAATCGAGACTCTTTAAAAGAGTTAAACTTTCTATGAATTTCCGAGTCCGTTCTTTTTGAGAGGTGTGCAACTTCTTGCCCATCACTTATGACAAAGTCGACCTCATCTTCTAATTTATGCTCTAGGGGGTCATACACATGAAGAGCAACCACCTGGTTCTTACTCGATAATCTTCTTAGAATACTCAACGATTGATCATCAATTCTATAAAAGTCTGAAATTAACACAAGGAGACTATTTTGAGTCGTCAGGTTTTCTAATTTAGGTAAATAGTAAGAGAATCTATTTTCTAATCTTTCCTGAGAACTTATACCAAGTTCTCCATTAAATTTTTCTAGAACTTTAAAAAACTCCATAGTCTTATTAGTACTATGACCAGGAGTAAAGGACTGGTAGTGCTTCTCATGAAAGGTCAGACCTCCCACTCTTTCTTTCTGTTCTAAAGAGAGCCACGTAACAATCGCAGCAAGCTCACAAGCAACAACAGACTTCATCTTATTATGAGATCCAAAGAACATAGTACGACCTTGATCTACAAATAGAAGAACTGGTCTTTCCTTTTCTTCCGTAAATGATCTGGTGTGAGGTTTGCCGTATCTTAGGGTAGTCTTCCAATCCATGTACCTAATATCGTCCCCTATTCGATAGTCTCGAATCTCTTCAAAAGTTAGGCCTCTACCTTTAACTTTAGATTGAAATTTTCCTGTTAATAAGTTTCTTAAGGGGACTTTATTAAGAAGCTTAAACTTTTTAAGCTTACCTTTTAACTCTACAAGATCATTTATTTGAATATAGACGCGAGAGTCTTTTGAGGTCATAAAACCTCTACAGACTTAATTATCTCTTTAATGACATCGTCACTAGATACACTCTCAGAGTAGGCTTCATATGAGAGATAGAGTCTATGTCTCAATACAGGGAATACCACAGATCGAACATCATCAGGCTCAACAAAATCACGACCGCTAAGCCATGCTAGCGCTCTTGAAGCAGTATCGATAGCAATAGTCGCTCTTGGACTAACTCCCATAGTAAGCCACTTAGCGAGAGTATCAGAATACTTAGACGGGAACCTAGTTGCATCGACTAAGTCTATTATATATTGAACGATTGCTTCAGAGCTTTGAACCTTCGAAGCTTCTTCTCTTGCTTTAAAAACAATAGATTGATCGTAAGCTTTTTCATTATTTAATTTATTAAAGCTATCATTTCTTACTAGCTTTAAGATTTCTTTTTCACTTTCTTTACTTGGATAATCTAAGATTAACTTAAATAGAAACCTATCCAATTGGGCCTCTGGTAGAGGGTAAGTCCCCTCTTGTTCTATAGGGTTCTGTGTGGCCATTACCATAAAGAGATCTGCCATTTTATAGGTTTTCCCCATTACCGTGACCTGTCTCTCTTCCATGGCCTCTAAAAGAGCTGACTGCACTTTTGCCGGAGATCGGTTAATCTCATCAGCAAGAATTAAATTATTAAAAATAGGACCGGGAGAAAATTCAATTCTCCCATTTCCTTTTTCGTCAGTGATATAGCTCTCGCTACCAGTGACATCAGAAGGGAGAAGATCAGGAGTAAACTGAACTCTCCCAAGAGTTGATTCAATCAATTTAGAGAGATATTTAATAGTAGTAGTCTTTCCAGTACCAGGGGCACCCTCAAGTAAAACATTTCCATTACAAATTAAACTTAGTAGTAATTTCTCAACAATAGCTTCTTGATCAATTATAACTTCATTTAGTTTTGTTTGAATTTCTAAAAAACTCTCTCTAACTGACATAATCCCCTCTAATTCTTTTGAAACTTCATCATATCCGAAGCCATTTCACCAACATCCCATGAATCAGGTTTTTGACTAGGTGGATACTTCTTAAACGTATTTAGAAAAGCTAATGTTTCTGCCGAACACTTATAAACATAAGGAGCTTTAGAAATCATCCAATCATAGTATGAATTAGAACCTGTATCCGCTTTTTCGTAAGGGTCTCTTCTTAGGTTAAAAATCTTAGGCATTCTTAACTCATCAGACTTCTTTAACCAAATGAACATTGTCTTAGCATTATTTTCCGCATAAACACATTTCCAATCTCCAGTTCTAAGTGCAACTGGAATCCCTTCATCAGAAATATAGTGATATTCTTTTCTTGGAGATTCTTTAGACTTACCAGCAAGGTAGCTATTCATGTCATAACCATCAAGGTGAAGCTTGGCCTTAGATTTTCCAACCTTAGTTCCCTTAAGTAGTTTCTTCTTTAAATCTTTTGCTCCAGCAAGAGTTGCCAATGTTGGCATCCAGTCTAAGTGAGAAACAATACCGTTTAACACCTGACCACCTTTATACATTGCAGGATACTTAACAACGGCCGGAACTCTATAAGCTCCTTCCCAGTTTGTATTTTTCTCAGATCTAAAAGGAGTGATACCTGCATCTGGCCAAGTATTAAAGTGAACACCATTATCTGTTGAATACATTACGAAAGTATCTTTTTCAATTCCTAAAGAATCAACAGTATCTAGTAATTTACCTACATATTGATCGTGTTGAACCATTACATCGTTATATGGTCCTTGACCAGATAGTCCTTTCGATTCTTTTCTTGGATGAGTTCTAAAGTGCATACCTGTAGTATTAACCCAAACGAAGAAAGGCTTCTTCTTTTTCTTAACAGCATCTTGCATGAATTTAATTGAACGATTAACGATATCTTCGTCTACAGTTTCCATTCTTTTCTTCGTAAGTGGTCCTGTATCTTTGATTTTACCATCAGCGAACGCATGAATTACTCCTCTTGGTCCAAACATCTTCTTGAATTTTGGATCTTTTGGATAATCTTCATCTTCTGGCTCTTCTTCAGCATTTAGGTGATAGAGATTTCCATAGAATTCATCAAACCCGTGCTTTGTTGGAAGATACTCATCTTTGTCTCCAAAGTGGTTCTTACCAAATTGACCAGTTACATAACCTTGCGATTTCATAACTTCAGCAATTGTTAGGTCTCTTGCCTGTAGACCTACAGGAGAACCTGGAAGACCAACTTTAGTTAGACCTGTTCTAATTCCTGACTGACCAGTGATAAAAGTAGATCTACCTGCAGTACAAGATTGATCACCATAGTAATCTGTAAATAGAATACCGTCTTTTGCAATGCTATCAATATTTGGAGTTTTATAACCCATAATACCTTGGCTATAAGCAGAGATATTACTGATACCGATATCATCTCCCCAGATGATTAAGAAGTTTGGCTTCTTTGCCGCATTTGCCGTAAAGCTTAAAGCAATGGCCAAGAAAGTAACTGGTACTAGCAGTAACTTATTCATTTTAGAACCTCCATAGTTCATTTTGATTTTTATAAAAATTTCTTATATAGTGCGAAAATTCTATGTGAAAAGACATGCTTATGCATCCATTTTTTGAACATAAAACCTATATAATTTAAAAAGATTAATACATGAAATACTTATCCATTCTCTGTCTAGGCCTATCTTTAATTTCATGCTCAAAAAGCTTTAAAGAGGTAAGAAATCTTAACTCATCAGAGTATGAAACCACTCAGAAAGTGAGCTTAAAAAAAGATTGCGCAACTTGTCACAAAGAGGAAGTCCAGCAGTGGAAAGAATCAGATCATTTTCACTCTATGAATCGTGCAAAAGAGAATTTTGTAAAGGCCTCATTTGATGGTGAATCCTTCAAAAGAAAAGAGAACCAATTTAAGTTTTTTAAAAAGAAAGAATCCTTCTATGTACGCATTAATGAAAAAGAGTATCCTATTGCCTATACTTTTGGACATCAGCCTCTTCAGCAATACATCATTGAGTTAAGTAATGGTCAAAAACAAGTCCTGCCAGTTGCATGGGATGTAAAAGAGAATAAATGGTTTGACGTTTACAAAGATATTGACGGTGTGCCTGATCAATCAATGAAATGGAATAAGCATATTAACAACTGGAATAACAGATGTGCGAACTGTCATTCTTCTGGGCTAGTGAAGAATTTTTCCAAAATAGATAATGAGTATAAAACGAGCTTTATTAGTGAGAATATTTCTTGTTATTCCTGTCACGGAAATACCAACGGACATATTCTGTGGGCAAATGGTCAAATGGATAGTAAATCCAAAGGTTTTGATAAAAACCAAACGGGTGGGTATCCAAAAGTGATACTTGCTAATCAAGTTAAAAAACACTCCCAAGGAGAACACCTAAATAGCTCACGAGCTGATTCAAAGTGCTTCTCTTGTCATTCTCTAAGAGAGGATCATTCCTATAACGAAGACTTTAATGAAGATTATTTTAATCAATTTTCAATGAGAATTGTTAATCAACAACAGTACCAACTTGATGGTCAAGCTAACGAGGAAGTCTTTGTTCTGGGTTCTTTTACCCAATCTAAAATGTTTCATAAAGGAGTCACTTGTCTTAACTGCCATAATCCACATAGTGGAAAACTAAAGGCACAAGGAAATAAGACATGCCTTCAGTGTCATGATGCAAACTACGAAAAAGTTACTCACACAAAACATAAGAGTTCTTTAAATTGTATTTCATGCCATATGCCCGAGAAGACTTTCATGGGTATTGACTCAAGAAGAGATCACGCTTTTACAATCCCAAGACCTGACTATTCTAAAAAATATGGTGTTCCAAACACATGTGTCAGTTGTCATCAATCAATGTCATCTAATGAGCTAAGTAAGAAGTTTACTAAGCTCTATTCTCCCTTAAAAACAAAGGACGATTTACTTGAAATCCTAGCGCATATGAAACTAGGTAATTTTAAGAATAAAGACTTACTTGTTAGTTATATATTAGATCCAAATAACCCTGAAATGAAACGTGCCTACGCTATTAGCTTTATTAGAAACTTTCCTTCCTTAAAAGCAGACTTTTTTGAAAAGTTATTTAATGAAAAAAGTATTCTAATAAGAAAGGCAACTCTTGAGTTACTTCAGAGTTATCCTAATATTGATCAACTAAAGCACTTAGTTATTAAAGAAGTTAGTTCAAAAGTAAAAATGCTCTCATATGCTGCTAATTACACCTTGGCCATGCACTCTCACGATATTAATACGAACGATGTCCTTAAAAAGGAGTTAGATAGCTTTATATCAAACTTAACACTACACTCGGACTCTCCTAATAATATTTTAAAATTGGCCGCTTTATCTGCAAGAGGCTTTTTCAATGAAAATAGAGCTGAGTTGTTAAATCTCTCGATTAATAGATTTCCCGACTTTGTCCCTGCGTATATTAATTTGGCTGATATCTATCGAAATCAAGGCGATACTCAGAATAATTTAATGCTACTTGAGCAAGCACTGAAAATTAATCCTAGCTTTGGTGCTACAAATGCGGCGTTGGGTATGTTCTACATAAGAAAGAAAGATTATCCTAAGGCAATTGATTTTCTAAAAAAGGCACATCTTAACGAGATAGAGAATGATTACTATGCTTATATTTATGGAGTTACATTAAATAGTGTCTATGGCTTTAAAAAGGCCATAGACTTTGTGGAATCAAACTTAGATAAGTATAAAGGCTCTTTTCTATTTCACCAACTAGCATTTAGCCTAAGTGTAGGAGAACAAGACCAAGTGAGAACTCAAAAATATATAAAGGAAATTAATAAGTTTAGACAATAAAGTACTACTCTTTAGTCACTTCTATTTCCTCATCTTCTTCTTTCGAAAGGCCTAAAAACCTTACGATCTCTTGTGGTGTAATGATACCTAAGAGTTCCTTATCATTAAATCTACTCACCACTGGAAGACGACCAATTTCAAACCTCTTCATTCTATCTAGAGCCACTAATAAGCTTTGATCAGGGTAAATCGAAATGATAGAGTGCTTTAGCAGAGCACTTACCGCAGTGTCAGGAGCTTCATCTAGCTTGGCCTTTAAGTCACACTTGTTAACAACACCAATGAGTCTTCCATTTTTAAGAACTGGGAAACCACCAATATCATAATTTAAAAAAGTATCTTTCACTTCAAAAACTGTTTTATTTGAGGCAATAGAAATTACTTCCTTAATCATGCAGTCTTCGACGGCCATCTCATTTAAGCATTCATTATCGCTATGGGTGGGTAGATGCACTCCTTCATACTCAGCTACAGACTCATACACTGACTCTGGATCTATCACCGTACTTATCCAATAGGCCGCAATACTTGAGATCATCAGGGGTAAAATTAGCTCATAATCTCTTGTCATCTCAAATAACATAACAAAAGCTGTAAATGGAGCTCGAATAACAGAAACAAGTAAAGAAGTCATTCCTAACAATGCAAATGCACCTATTTCAATTCCACTCAGACCTAATTTAGTTAGGATGATTCCAAAAGCACTTCCTCCAACAGCTCCTAAGAAAAGAACAGGCATGAAAAGGCCTCCACTTAATCCGGTACTGTAGGCACTCGTACTCAAGACAAGCTTCATGACAAAGAGTATCGCAATATAAGAGAGAGTCTCATTATGATTTCCCATTAATAACTTATTAATAGTAGCTGTCCCATCCCCAAGGACTTCACTTGAGTACTGAGAAAATAAACCTGCCAAAGAAACTGCAAAGATAACGAAGAGTAAATCCAACTTTTCAAAGTATTTCTTTCTTATATCTTTAGAAAATAAAATAATTTTAACGAAGAGAAACCCTACTAGTGACATCACTAAACCTAATAGTAAATATGAGAAAAAGTGCCATTCAGTATGAAAGCCATAATTTAGAGAAACAAATGTAGCCTTATTTCCAAATAGTTTATACGAAGTAACAGAGGCGATAACAGAGGCAACTATTATTGGTCCTAGATACTTTGTATTAAGCTCACCCATAATTTCTTCAATAGTAAAAACCACTGCCGCAATAGGTGTATTAAAAGCGGCCGATAGACCAGCTGTTGCCCCTGAGACAACTAGAACCTTGGTAATCTGCCTATTCATTTTAAAAATATGAGCGACCAGATGGGCCCAAGCTGCGGAGATAGTAACAAGAGGACCTTCTTTTCCAAAAGAAAGGCCAGAACACAAAGTAAAGAACGAAGTTAGAAATTTACCAAAAGGCATCCTCTTTGGCATTTTTCCTTTATAAGCAACTAAGCTTAACTTAACAAAAGGAATCCCCGAACCATGAGTTTCCTTAAAGAAAAACCTCGTTAAGAGATAAGATATAGTTGCAACAATTACTGCAAAGAAATATGACTTGAGATCAAAAGTTTCGAAGGTTCCTAAATAATTTGTAACGATATGTACTGACTCATGCAGCATATAGGAAAAGCCACCGGCACCAACCCCTACACACAGAACAGCAAGACCAATTTTATACATATCAAACATTAGTAGAGATTTAAGCTTGTTCATATTTCTCCAAAATACTATCAAATTTCTCAACGAAAGATTCGATACTATTAAAAAAGAAATCAAACTTACTGCTTGTTGAATCAACTTCCATAGTCGTTACACCAACAACTAGAGCGACTTTATTATCTTTAGCAGAAATACGAGATGCTAAGGTGAAACCATGATCCTTGAAAGTATCAATATCTATTAAGATAATACACTTCTCAACATCATGTTCCTCTACTTCTTCATCATGATCAATGAGATAAGTATCTACACCTTCCCTAGTGGCCAGAAATGATAAAATCTCAGAGCCTTCATTCTTACTAAGACAAAATACATTCATAAATCTTCCTAATTAAATTAATGAGAATACTTTAATCTAAAGAAGTCATGACATCAAAGATAAAAATGGTTTTAAGTGAGAGATTAGCCCTTTACTTGGAAACCTTTCTGCTCAAGATAAGATCTGAGTTTCTCTCTTTGATCTCCTTGAATCTCAAAAGTTGTGTCCTTATATGAGCCACCTGTTGCACAGAGATTTTTGAGCTCTTTCATCAATCTTTTAAAGTATGGAGGATTGTCTGGAAATTCGTAAAAAACGGTGACAGCTTTTCCGCCACGTCCCTTCTTTTCTATTCTCATTTTCAAGGTCGTCTCAGAAGGAATAATCTCTACGTTCTTCTTTTCTTTACTTTTTTTAGTTTTATCCAACTTATTCTTGCCCGAACCATCACTTATATAGACAAGTTCATATTCATCTTCTTTCATTTGAATTAGCTCCTTGCGCATATAATATATGATCAAAGGTAGCTAGGCCAATTCTGACCTAGCTACATGTGAAATTAAGACAACTTTAGCTCATCAATGACTTTTTCAAGACTACTTTGGGCGTTAAGCTTAAGTCCTACTTGCTGATCATTACTCTCAGAAGTAAGTCTTGACGTTGAAATAACTTTCCCATTTAAAACAATCGCCAGTTGCTGATTCATATACTTCTTAGAAATATCTTTAGAGATATGATCATCTACCAATAACTTAAGCCCCAACTTTTCATCTACAACTCCCTGGTACTGAAATCCCTCCACCGAAACAATAGGTCTTCTGCTTAATGGAAGAAGTTTTGTATTCTTGAAGTTTAGACAATGTTTAGAGTCTTTATCTGTGTACTTAACCGGTATAATCTCTAGCTTTTGAGAACTGTCATTTAAAGCCGTTGTACTTTTAAATTTTTCAACAAAACCATGGGACATATTCATGAATGCTGAAGTAACAAGTGAAACCAATATAACTTTTTTGCTCATTTTGAGTCTCCTAATAAAATTAATAATAAAGATAATATTAACTAAATTGAGGAGGTCCTCTTATGAAGAAAAGCTTGGCCTTTTTAGACCAAGTAAAATTTTTGAGAAAAGAAAAATCCTCTCTTAAAACAGAGCTGTTCCAGAACTCTAGCTCAGACGTAGAAGACTCCGGAGTCAGACTTGAGTGATGCTCAACGGCCAGCTTCTTATATACACTAACTTCACAGCTCTCAAGACAACTTTCGCTCAATACTTTTGGACGAGAAGCCCCAAAGATAGAGAAAATAAATACCGCTATACAGCTCGCCCCTACACAGTAAGCAAACTTCTTTTTAAATGTGAGACATCTATTTTCAACCATACTTAAAGTTGGGGCTGAACTAGACTACGTCAAGGGTAAAAAGTGTATAAATATTTGTCATTGATTACTTTTTTGTCAATTTTCTATATGATATCAAGAGTTTAGCCCGCCCCACATGGCCTCTCAATTGCTAATAAAAGGCATGATCATAAAACTGAGAATATATCTAAAAGTGCTTATACTTTTTAAAGTAATCCTAATTTGTAACTACTCGCTGAGTGCTTATGAAATAGAATCTATTCTCTTTTTAAATGATCAAAACCAAATTGTGGAACATAAGGACTTTGAAAAGCTAACTAAGCTTCGCGCTGGACATATTTTAGACACAACAATTCTACTAGAAGATATTAATGCTCTAAAGAAAAGTTTTCCAAAGTATTCAGATATTATTGCAACAGTTAACCCTGGTCAAAATGAGTATAGCATAGCCTTAAACTTTGAGTTTCAACTTAAAAGGAAAGTCCAAAGGGTAAGAGTAAAATTAGATGGTGTAGAAGACGATATAGACCTAGACCTTCGCTCTGAGCTTCAAACCCAAAGAGGAACAATCTTAAAAGGAACCTCCATAGATTATGATAAGGACCTTATAAGAAAGAGATACACTCAAAGAGGCTATCTTGACTTAGAAATTACCCATGACATTGAAGCTAATATTTACAACCATGATGTGATTGTTCACTATTATGTTAAGTCTCACGAAGGAAGAACACTGATCTCAGATATTACTTTCAGTGGTAACCACTCTATTAAAGATTCAAAACTTAAAAAGAAAATAAAATCTAAAGAAAGCGGCTTCTTTTCAAAGTATATTCTCGAAGAAAAAAAAGTGATTCAAGATGTTAGGGAGCTACTAACCTATTATAGAAATAACGGATTTCTGGAAGCAGAAATCTCTTATGAGATTAAGAATGATGAAGATAGCTACAAATCTATCAACTTTTCTATTATCGAAAACACTCAATCAATAATAAAAAAAGTAGAATTTGTCGGCACAGAAATATTTAAAGAAAACGAAATCGAGAAAGTCTTAAGTATCAAAGAAGGATCGCCCTATAGTGAAAAGAATCTTAGAATAGGACTCCAAAAAGTAAGAGAGTTCTATGGCAAGTCAGGCCACATAATGGTTGATATAATTTCTGACTATAATCCTGAATCTGAAACCTTAACTATTTTATTATCTGAAGGTGAAGCCTACTCTATAGATGATATTTTAGTAACAGGTATGAACAAAATGAAAGAAGAGACGATTCTGCTTGATGTTACACTGGTGCAGAATGAACTTGTAAATATTCAAGATATAAATGAATCCTTAAGTAAAATGCGTCAAACTGGATACTACGATGATGTAAAAATAGACTTTTCTCCAACTCACTCCAATAGCGGAAATATTATCATTCAAGTTCAAGAAGCTTCAACACAAATGATCGAATTTGGAGTTGGTTACTCTTCTTTAGGTCTTGGTGGTGACATTGGCTATCGAAATTCAAATCTATTTAATGCTGGAAAAGCAATTTCTTTCAAGGCCTCAAAGGCCCAAGAACTACTTAAGCTAGGTATGGTTTATTCAGACCCCCATCTCTTAGGAACAGATTATGAAATGGATATTAGTGCAAATGTTGAAACAGGAAAGCGATCTAATTACGAAAAAGATAGTCTCTCCTTAAGCGCAATGGTTTCTAAACAGATTACAAAAAATATTAAGCTTGGCATTGGAACAAGAGTAGAGTTTTTAAATATTGCAGAAGTTTCCGATCAGCTTGCCAATGAAGTATACGATGCGACTGGAAATAGAAGAACAATAGGAATGATGAGCACTTTTGTTTACAAAGAAGAACAATATGATTCCACAGGGGAAGCAATTTCAGGAAAGCGAATGAAACTTGCCCTATTACCAAGCTACTCTGAAGAGGGTGTTTACAATAAGGTTGTATCAGAGTTTATTACTCAAAAAAGTTTTGCTAGTAACTCTAATGGATCACATCATATTATTAGTTCAAGAGTAACACTTGGTTACTCCAGCGAGAATACACCTTACTATGAAAAATTCTATGCCGGGGGAACCGGATCTCTTAGAGGTTATAAGAACAATTCAATTTCATCTGATGGAAGTGCTGCAGGCGGAAACTACAGCCTCAGTGCAAATGTAAATTACTCTTTTCCGATCTGGAAGGACTTTTTAAAGGGAGTCGCTTTTGTTGAAGCTGCCAGTGTCTCAAATGAACTAAGCGAACTAGATGACGTAAGAGTTGTAGCTGGTCTTGGAGTTAGGGCCAACTTGAGAAATACCTTCTTAAGAAATAATATTGAGGCAGGTTTCGCTCTTCCAGTTAACGCGAAATCCCGAGATGAAGATATTTTAAGACCATTCTACTTCATGCTTGGGAGTTATGACCCAGCGTATGATCTTTAATAATATTAATACTATAGCAAGAGTTGACAGTAATTTTACAATACATGCCTAGGGCCTTTTAAAATTATCTGTTATAAAGGTAACTATAGGAGAAACTATGTTTTCAATATTACTTTTACTTTTTACCGTTGTTCCGGCCATAGAGATATACCTACTATTTTCAATAGGTGCTCAGATAGGTGGAATTAATACATTAATGGTAGTCATAATCACAGGTGTTGTCGGAGCAAGCTTGGCCAAATCACAAGGAATGGCCATTCTAGCAAATATTCAAAATGATTTGAATAAAGGCGCGCTTCCTGCAAATCAACTTATCCACGGCCTTCTCGTTTTCGGTGGTGGTCTATTATTACTTACACCAGGATTTATGACTGACATCATGGGTCTTAGCATGGTCTTTCCGGGAACTCGTCACATTCTAGTGCTCTACCTAAAGACTTACTTCGAAAAAGCTATTCGAAATGGTAATGTTCAATTTTCAAGCTTTGGATCAGGTGGAGGCTTTAGCTATTCACACCATTCAAGCTCTCATAAAGGTTTTGAAAACCTCCGCTCTGGACCTAAAGAAGTTGAGCCTGGAGTTTTTGAAGCAGAGTTTAAAGAAAAATAAAAACTGAGTGTCAACTTGAGACCATTATTAGTAGTGGTCTCAAAATGTCTCTACAATTATCCCACATCAATTCCAAGCTGACCCCAGTTACATAGCAATATCTTTCAAATTATTGGCATAGTAATTGCTTTAATAAAAATTACTAAGCAAATACTAAGGATTAGTATGAGTTTCCACCACAGGTACTCTATATCCTATTTTCGATTGAGGGAGAGAAAATGAAGCACGTATTCGGGACAATTCTATTATCTACAATGTTACTATCGCCATCAGCATTAGCTGTTTCACAAAAGTTAAAGATTGATTTACATGCTCAGCATTTAAAAGGCCAAGAGACTTTACACTTAAAAAGAATGGTAAAGAGAAAGTTTGGTCAAGATAGTTTAGTAGGAATTAAGTTAAAGAAAGTTGAAATTTCTGCAAAATCTAAAAAAGGTCACGCAGATGTTAACCTTCAAGTTGGATTTCAAGAAACCTATCCGCAAACAATTGATGGAACTCCAGAAACATTTGACTCTGACTACTCAGGTTTTCATAGTATTTCATTACATGCTCCCCAATCTCATAGAGACCAACAAGGACCATGGAAGCTACACACTAAAGGAAATGTAAAATTAGATTCAATTGAGCTTACCACAAAAATGCAGCTCGATTATAATCCAGAAAATGTGTCCAATTTACAATTCGCACCTAAGACAAAAATGAAAGTAAATAAGGTCGTAGGATCATCTAAGAAAATTCAAGTAGGTCCAAATTTTAAGGCCATTCAGATCTCCGCTTCTGGCAAGAGTGTCAGTATTACGGAGGTAAAGGTTAAGTTTTCTGATGGACAAGTAGTTCTCCTTGACGAGCTAGAGGGGAAAGTAAAAGGATTAAAGTCATTCAAATTCAAACAACAACTGGCAAAGCCAATTGACTTTATAAAAGTTTCAGCTGTTTCAAATAATATTTTTGGCAGCAGAGGAGAAATTCAAATTTTCACTGCAAAGAAGAATGGACAAGATAGAGATCAAAGACCAGATCGAGGACAACGCCCAAGACGTGATAGAAGAAATTAAATCAGGCATCTACACAACACTAGGATCAGCTGCACATGTGCAGCTGATCTTTACACTAATCTAAGAATTTCTTTACGACTTTTAGCATCTCTTTTGGCCTTTCGGAAAGTATCGCATGTGAAGCTCCTTTAATTACCGACAATCTAGCATCTTTAATTTTTGCAACATACTTCTTCGCCGTACTTGGTCTGGCCTCGTCATAAAATCCACAAATAAATAAAGTTGGAATAGAAATTTTTCCTAAATCTTTAACTCTTGTATATTTTTTAAGAGTTCCAGTTGCCATAAATTCACTTGGTCCCCACATGTGCATATAAACTTTTTCACCATGTTCATTAGTATTCTTAGCAGACCTTTCTAATAACTTCTTTTTATTTCTAAATACATGACGAGAGTAGTACTCCATCATCGCTTCTTTATAAACCTTAGAATCAGTCGCCCCTATTTGATGACAAAAACTTATAACTTTCTTCGTTTTCTTTGGAAGTTTAGCAATTAGATCATTGGCGTCCCTTTGCCAATCTTTTGCACTAAACATTGGTGATTGAAAAATAAGCCCTTTAATTTTATTATTCTTCTTTCTAAGGTAATACTCAAGAGCGAGTGTCGTTCCCCATGATCCACCCATTAAATAGAACTCATCTAAGCCCCACTCTTTAATTAGTATATCTAGTTCTTCGACAAATGTTTCAATCTTCCAAAGTTTTTGCTCAATTTCACTACTCTTTCCACCGCCGATTTGGTCATAGATATAAACCTGACGCTCATCAGAGAGTTCAAGCATAGGCCTCAAGTTTTTAGATGTTCCCCCTGGCCCTCCATGCAGACACACGATAGGAGTCTTATTCTTTCTGCCTTTTTTTTCATAGTAAGTTGTTCCAAATTTATGCTTAATCTTTGCCATTATTTATCCTTTTTTAAATATGCACTAGAATAACGCGTAACACTTTGCCGGTAAAGAAATCTGGACTAGAATATTGTAAAACGAAGAGGAAATTATGGTTCAATTTGAAGATATACAATCAGCCCACGATAGAATCAAAGACGAGATAATAAGAACGCCATGCACCTATTCTAGTACTCTTAGTACTATAGTAGATTGCAAAGTTTTCTTAAAGCTAGAGAATCTACAACTAACTGGCGCTTATAAAGTGAGAGGCGCACTTAATAGACTTTCTCAACTTAGTGATGAAGAAAAGTTACGAGGGGTAATTGCATCTTCGGCAGGAAACCACGCTCAAGGAGTGGCACTCGCGGCCAAGAAGTTAGGCATAAAAGCAACTATAGTTATGCCCGAAACAACTCCACTATCTAAAATACAAGGAACCAAGAAATTCGGAGCAAATGTCATTCTTCACGGTCTCTTCTATGATGATGCTTACGAGAAGGCCCTCGAAATACAAAAGAAGAAGAAGCTTACATTTATTCACCCTTTTAATGACGATCACATAATCGCGGGTCAGGGAACTATTGGCCTAGAGATTCATGAAGATCATCCTAACCTAGATGTTCTTGTCGTACCAATCGGCGGAGGTGGTCTCATCTCGGGTATTGCCATTGCATTAAAGAAGTTAAATCCAAAGATTAGAATCATTGGTGTAGAGGCCGAACAAATGGCGGCAATGAAAACCAGCGTAGAGCAAAAGAAGATAGTTCAGATCGAAAAGTGTAAAACAATCGCTGATGGTATTGCAGTAACGACAGTACAAGAAAATACATTCAATATTGTTTCACAACTTGTAGATGAAATTGTGACTGTCTCTGAGGTAGAGATGGCACACTCAATAATGAAACTCTTAGAAATTGAAAAAGTTCTTGTTGAAGGTGCAGGAGCCGCTGCATTTTCAGCAGTGGCCCATGGAAAGATTAGTGATATTACAGGTAAGAAAGTTGGCGTTGTCGTCTCTGGTGGAAATATCGATATTAACTTTCTATCAAAAGTTCTAGAAAGAGGTCTTTCCGAAGATGGAAGACTAGTCACTCTAAAAATAATAGTTCCAGACTCTCCTGGTATTATTTCTGATATATCTTCAATTGTTGCAAAGTTTGGTGCAAATATTGTCGATATTTATCATAATAGAACCTTCTCCAATACTCACTTGGGAGAGACAGCAGTTCATTTCACTTTAGAGACAAAGGGACATAATCATATTAAAGAAATTACCAAAGCTATTAAAGAGCATGGTCTAACAGTCAAAAAAACCTAATAAAGTTAAGCACTTAGGCATCTCCCCGAGGGTGTCTAGGTTTATAACACCCCCTGAAAATCCTACTCACTCAGCCCATCTAGGGACGAAACCAACATAAAATAAGAGAAATTTATTTAAAAGGAACTCTTATGAAATTGCAGACCATCGCACTCTCTCTATTAATGCTCACAGGACCATTGAGTTCAGCAGACGAAAACTCTGCTCTCAAATACCCTTTCTACCAAGAGCAAGTGGCATCTATGCAAAATAGTGTGAGCAATGAAATGATGGTTTCAAATAGTGGGATCGCCTCTCTTCTACTTCGTTTAGATATGATCAAAAGAGCGAAGAAAAGTATAGAAGTTGAATATTTTATTTATAATCAAGATAGGGCCGGAAGAGTTTTAACACAAGCACTTGTAGAGGCCGCAAAAAGAGGTGTAAAAGTCAGAATGTTGGTTGATAAATCTCTTCCTGTTTTCGCTCTTGATGCACATATTGCAAAAGAACTTAGAGAAGTCGGTGTCGATCTAAGATTTTATAACGATGCTTCTGCCCTACAGTTATCAACAGCTCAATTTAGATCACATAGAAAACTATTTGTTATTGATGATATTGAAGCGATAACAGGAGGAAGAAATATTGGAGATGATTACTTTGATCTTTCAGAACACTTCAACTTTCTCGATAGAGACCTATATGTAAAAGGGACTATTGTAAAAGCAATGAGAGAATCATTTGACGAATACTTTAAACATAAAGTAACTGAAAATCCTAAAACGCCAGAAATTCCTAGAAAAATGTCAGCAGGATTTAGACCAGAAAGAAGAAGAGCACTTAAGAGACAATTCGAACAAAGAATGAAAAACTTTATAAGTGCTCAGAAGAATGCAAAGGCATTTTTGACTCAAACCCAAGCAGACAGAGATCTACTAGAAAAGGTCGAAGAAATAGCTAGACCAATTCTTGACTCAAAGAAAATGTATAATTGCCCTCAAACAACTTATGCTGCAGATGTTCCAGGGGCCAGATTCTCTAAACGAATTGAAAGTGATTTTACTGATAAATTCAGAGTACTAAGAAAAGTTTTCGCTCAAAAAATTGAAAATGTAACCTCTGAAATAATCGTTTCTTCACCTTACTTTATTCATAATGGTCACACAAAGAGTCTTATGAATACTCTTATCGATAAGAATGTAGATATTGAAATCTACACTAATAGTCTTGGCTCTACAGACGCGATCTATGTGGCGGCAAACTTTTACAAAGATGTTTTTAAGTGGCAAGAAAAAGGTGTCGTACCATATATTCATAACGGAACATGGTTTCCGAAACACCCAACAATTTCAGAAGGTGTAAAGAAAGCAAAATGGGGAACTCATTCTAAGACACAAATCTATGATAATAACGAAGTTATGATTGGTACTTATAATGTAGATAATAGATCTAATTTTTATAACTCTGAGATGGCCCTTTTTTGTAAAGGTAATCCAGAATTAACTGCAGAAGTACGAGAAAGTATTCACGAAAGGTCTCGAGCCGGATATAAAATTATTGGTGACCATGAGTCCGTTGACTCTAAAGATATTAGAACAGATGTCTATGGAAATCCAACAGGAATGAGTAAGTTCATTATGAATGCAATTGCCATTCCTTCAATTCTTTTAAAAGATTTACTCTAAGAAACCTTTTTAAAATATTCCGTGGCCGTGTTCTCTTTAACGGCCACACTTGGAAGTTCAGGAGGAAGATCGCTCTTTGATTGCTTTCCAACGACAGGTTTAATTGTATAGAGTTCTTTCTCATCAAGATTAGAAATACTTGCTCCATAAAAGAAAGAACAAACTAAGTAATAAATCCAAACGGCCGCCATAACAATAGTATAGAAGTTTCCATAGTTCTGGGCCAATTCACTCTTTGAAGAATTTAGATAAATCCAATAACCAGATTTGCCGGCCAAGAAACACCCTACAAATGCTACTGCTCCTAAAAAAGAATTAGAGTACGAGATCTTCTTACCGTTTGAAAATCTATAAAAGAGTGTAAAGAACCCAAGAGAAAGAAGTACAGGCACAACTTGATAATCAAATAGAAATGAAGTCACTTCCGGAAGACTCTGCGCCTTTGAGAAAAAAACCATTTTAAATAATGTCTTATTAGAGATTATAAGTAGAACTCCCATAAAGAACGTCATAATTGAGCCAATCGAAAAAGACTTTATATCCTCTATGATAAACCCTCCCTTCGCTTCTTTTTTACCAATAGTTCGAACGCCATACATGAAGGCCGAAACCAGTCCAATAAGAGAATAGCCCAGAAAAGCTATATTCATCAGATTAGCAGAAGTTGAAGAGTTTAGTTGACCTTCTACAATTGAGGAGATGCTCTTTAAAATCCAAGGTGCAAGGTGAGGAATATTAGAATTTAACGTTTCAAGAACGATGGCCTTTGATTGAGCAACATCACCAGTTACAAATCCAAGAATTGATATAAATAATAATAGTGATGGGATTAAACTTAACACAGCAAAGAATGTGGTAGCTCCAGCTAGGATCTCACCCTTTCTCTTTTTAAAGAGAAAGAATCCATTAAGTAGTTTAGAGACAATGGCACTAGTTAGCTTATAGCTGTAGCTTTCGTAGTTCTTACCGATAACAAGTATCTTATTTTGTTGATTTTCCATAGATTGCATTATGCTCCAAGATATGTTTCTTTAGCTACCCGTCCCCTAAAAGTAAGTAATTTGAACAACTTAGGATATCGTTGTAATATGCGAAATGGCTAAAACTAGACCCAAATTATTGCCACCTCTATAACCTATAGTGACTATCGTAGCAGTCATATATATTTTCTAATGCCAGAAGATAAAAAAAGTGACATATTATCAACCACTATTTTTTAGATAAAAGGATTTATATATGCAGATTTATTCATGGAACGTTGCTGGAATCAGGGCCTGCGAGAAAAAAGGCCTATATGATTGGTACCTTAAAGCACGTGGTGATATTCTCTGTTTTCAAGAAACAAAGGCAATGGTTGAGCAGTTAAGTGATCAGCTCGTTAATCCTAAAAATCATGATGCTCAATATGTTTCTGCAAAGAAAAAAGGTTACTCAGGTGTAGCAACTTGGGTAAAAAAAGGAATTAACCATAAGCATACTATTGGTCTAGGAATTGAAGAGTTTGATGATGAAGCTAGAACTCTCATTACTGAGTTTGATGATTTTATTCTCTTTAATTGCTACTTTCCAAATGGACAAAGAGATCATGCAAGAGTTCCTTATAAGCTCAACTACTCTAGGGCCATTGCAAAGAGGGCCTTAGAATTAAAAAAGAAAAAGAAGAAGCCTGTGATTATCACAGGAGACTATAATACTGCTCACCATCCAATAGACCTGGCCAATCCTAAAACGAATAAGAAATCAACAGGCTTCTTAGAAATTGAAAGAGAGTGGATGGATGAGTTTCAAGAACAAGGCTTCACTGATATTTTCCGACACTTTACTCCACAAGAAAACGGTCACTATACATGGTGGACCTATCGAGGAGACTGTAGAGAAAGAAATATTGGATGGAGAATAGACTACTTTTGGACAACAGATGATCTTGTTAAAAAGATTAAGTCCTGCAAACATCATACTGATGTGCTAGGAAGTGATCACTGCCCTATTTCTTTAAAGCTCTAGGAGTAAAGTCGAATAACCCTTTCTCCTTCGCTCTTAGGAATTCAGCTTCAAGTTTTTCTTTTAAGTGAATTTTAGATTTATGAATAAAGTGATGAAGGGAGTGAATGTCAACAAGTTCACCATAAGGAACTAGTTCATTCTTAATAGGATAATACGCCAAAACTTCTTTTGAGACGAGGATGCCTTTGACTCTTTCCCTTTTGAGCATTTCTAAAGCGTTACCAATGGTTGAAGCAAAGTTATCTATTTTTATATTATGTTTTTTTTCAAATACGATTGGTGCTATATCTCCTCTCACTGCGACAATATCTATACTTTTAAGTTTTGAGAAAGATTCCTGATTCTTCTTTAAAATCCATATTCTTGTTTCTAGTGTATTTAGGACATTTACATCGATTCTAACGGCATCAGGATTAAGTAATTCATATCCTCTTATTCTCACACCGAGTGCATCCACAGAGCGATCCTCAAAATACTTAATTCCTCTGGCCGATGGAAGAATAGTCTTCTCTACTTCTAGACCTATATTTCGATAGATATTATCTACAGTAGTTATATATTGCGGTGCTAGAGTAGCTATAACTTGAGCATAGGCGATACGCACTTTATCAGCACCTAGACACTGATAACTCAAAGACAATAAGATAACTAACTTAAATAACATAGAGATTATTCTATCAAATTAAATCTATTTTGTGAGGATTTTGTCGTGCCGAAAGTGTGACTAAACGCTTATTTTTTGATAAAACAATCAAAAATTAAGATACAAGGATTACTCAATGATCAGTGCTAACAATATAAGTTTGGCCTTTGGTGGCAGAAAACTTTTTGATGAAGTAAATATTAAATTTGTCCCAGGAAATTGCTATGGTTTAATCGGAGCAAATGGGGCGGGTAAATCAACTTTTATCAAAATTCTTTCAGGAGATATTGAGGCCCAAACGGGGACTATTGATATGGGCCCTGGAGAGAGACTTTCTGTACTAAAGCAGGATCACTTTGCGTTTGATGAACATCAAGTTTTAAAAACTGTTCTGATGGGTAATCAAAAGCTTTATGGGATAATGACTGAGAAAGACGCGATCTATATGAAGGAAGACTTCAGTGATGAAGATGGTGTAAAAGCAGCTGAGCTTGAAGCAGAGTTTGCAGAACTAAATGGTTGGGAAGCCGAATCTGAGGCCGCACAACTACTTGCAGGTTTAGGTATTGGAACGGACATGCATGATAAGTTCATGAAAGACCTAACTGGTTCAGAAAAAGTAAAGGTACTTTTAGCACAATCTCTATTTGGACAACCTGACGTCTTATTACTAGATGAGCCTACCAACCACTTAGATATCAAAGCTATTCAATGGCTAGAGAACTTTCTTCTAGACTTTAGCAATACAGTTATTGTTGTTTCACACGATAGACACTTTTTAAATAAAGTGTGTACTCACATTGCTGATATTGATTTTGGAAAAATTAGTGTTTACGCTGGAAACTATGACTTCTGGAGACAAGCTTCTGAACTTGCAATTCAGCTAAGAAGTGACCAAAGAAGAAAGGCCGAAGATAAAGTTGCAGAGTTAAAAGGCTTTATCCAAAGATTTTCTGCCAACGCCTCTAAATCGAAACAAGCAACATCGAGACAAAAACAACTTGATAAAATTAAAATTGGAGATCTTCCAATTTCATCAAGAAAGTATCCATATATTCACTTTCAACCAACGAGAGAAGCAGGTAAAGAACTTCTTAGAGTTGACGGTATTAGCAAGACTATTGATGGAGAAAAAATTCTTGATAATATTTCGTTCACGTTAAATAAAGGTGATAAAGTTATTTTCCTTGGTGATAATGATGTGGCAAAAACGACACTTTTCCAAATTCTAATGGGTGAAGTTGAAGCCGACCAAGGTTCATTTGAATGGGGAGTAACTACAACTCAGGCCTACTTTCCAAGTGATAACTCTTCATACTTTATGGATGGTAAATACTCAATTACAGACTGGTTAAGACAATATTCTGAAAACAAGGATGAGTCTTTTGTTCGCGGTTTCTTAGGAAAAATGCTCTTTTCAGGTGAAGAGGCCCTAAAGAAAACAAATGTTCTCTCAGGTGGAGAGAAAGTGAGATGTATGCTCTCCAAGATGATGCTATCTGGAGCAAATGTTCTGATTCTTGATGGACCTACTAATCACCTCGATCTTGAAAGTATTACCGCTGTAAATGAGGGACTTGTTAAGTTCACAGGAACAGCACTATTTACTTCTCATGATCACGAATTTATTCAAACAGTTGCCAATAGAATTATTGATATCGACGTGAAGCTTGTAAATGATAAGTATATTTCATATGACGAGTACCTAGGGCTAGACTAGAAGCTCTTCTTTCAGTTGATTTAAAAATAGTCTTAAAGTATCTGAGCGCTTCTTTGCAAGCGCTCTTGCTTTTGATGTTAAAATAGTTTCTTCTAGTTTTAGTAGTTTAGTATAGAAGTGATCAACTGCAAAATTCTTATCATCAAGACTTCTATTCTGCGCAAAAGGGTCTTGCGAATTGAATAAACTCCCCTTCATAAGTCCCGAGACATAGAATGTCCTAGCGATACCAATGCATCCAAGAGACTCCATTCTATCAGCATCTTGCACGACCATCGCCTCATGAGTTAAAGGTCGAATATTTGCACTATAGGAATGGGCCTCAATTGCGTGAGCGACGTCCCCAAGTTTATCTTTTGGAAAACTCATCTGTTCTAAGATTTCAACTGCTTTGTCTGCAGCATGTCTAGAGCTGAGGGCACGGTCAGGATGATTCTTAGGGTAACTTACAAGGTCGTGAAAATAACTTGCAGCGAGAATAACTAGAAGATCGGCACCATCATCGCTAAAGCTCTTGGCCATATGCCAAACTCTTTTAAAGTGAGCTAAATCGTGGGAAGAGTCACTAAACTCTAAACCTCTGAGGTAGTTGACTATTTCATTTTCCCAGTAAACTAAATCTTTCATCCCTTCCTCTTTTCTTATAAACCCTTACATGAATGGTAAGTTTTCAAAGCTTCATAGATAATGAAGCTATGAAAAAAATTCTTCTATGCCTATTTATTACTCAATCACTCTATGCCGTCTGTGTTCATGAAACAAAAATTTCGGGAGTGAACCTACTTTCAACATTTCAAACAATGGACTTAGATAATACTTATTATCAACAAAGTGATGGTTCCTATCAACAATTAAAGGACATAAAAGTTATAAGTCCAAGCACTATTTATCATCTTCAAAAAAATCAACCGCAAATAAAGAAAGACTACGACGATAGGTATGTTCAATATTATAGATATGAAAGAATACAGACTTATATCGAAGAGAAAAAAGAAATTTTAGAACAACTAGGTTACGTTGTCGAAATTGTAGGAAAAAGTATTCAAGGAAGAAGTCTCTACTCAATCTACCCAAAAGAAATTGAAGAAAAGAAAAAAACAATCCTTATGTTTGGTCGTCATCATGGAGATGAAGGAACTGCAAATTGGATCATTGAAGGTTTTCTAAATAACTTCCTTAGTGACTCTTCTGCAAATAACTCTTTCCAGTTAATTCTCTATCCAATGGTCAATCCAGATGGAGCTGAAAATAGAGTTCGCTATAATAAAAGAGGAAGAGATCTCAACAGAGTCTGGGACGTATCTTCGTCAAGATCTAAAGATGAAGTAGGACAGATTCATACACACCTTAACAGAATTTTTCTAAATGATCATAAACCTATTATAGCTCTAGATATGCATGGCTCATTTACCGAAGACTTTATTTATAGAGTAAAGAAAAGTTTTAAAGGAGAAGAGTTTTTTAATACTCAGCAGTCCTTCATAGACACATTAGGAAGATTTGATCGATTCCAGGATGGTAATTTTCAACTCTCCAATGGTCATCACAAAATGGCAAGAATTATGCTTGTAAGAGAATTTGGTATTAATGCTCTTACACATGAAACTCAAAGAGATATTTCACTAAGTGCAAATAGATCAATTCAAGACCTTAAACAGCAAGGCCTTGATGTTTTAGAGAGCATTAAAGCTCTTTACTAAATTTTTCTCTCCAATACTCTACCCTTTCCATATTGAAAGGGTTCGGAGATTGAGTTCCCCATACAGCATTCGGCCACGCTCGGTCAGAACTCTTTCTCCCAATAATATGAATGTGTAGTTGTGATACGACATTTCCCAAGCTACCTACATTTACCTTCGTTATATCTTCACTTTTTAAAAGCTTAGATACTAGAGTAATTTCCTCGCTCAACTTGCATTGATCCTCGTGAGAAAGTTCAAACCATTCAGTAAGTCCATCTTTTAAAGGAATCAACATAAACCAATCGAGCTCACCGTCACGAATGAGCCTAAGTTCACTCAGACACAGGTTTGCTATATGCTCAGAATCATTAACCAATCTTTCATTGATCTTCATTTATTACTCCATCGTTTTTATCTATTTTCTATACTATAATCTATGAATGAAAATTCTTCTATTACTTCTTCTATTTATAACTCCAGCTCTTGCAAAGAATAAATTTAACTTTGGAGTTGGCGCTGGCATAAGCTATGCAAATAATTTTGTAAAGAATGACTCTTCAAAAAAGATTAAAAATGGAAAATACGGAGGAACTGCCTTCCCAGCTATATCCTTCGAATATGGAAA
The DNA here is from genome assembly GCF_004006665.1 of Halobacteriovorax sp. HLS. Taxonomy (NCBI): domain Bacteria; kingdom Pseudomonadati; phylum Bdellovibrionota; class Bacteriovoracia; order Bacteriovoracales; family Halobacteriovoraceae; genus Halobacteriovorax; species Halobacteriovorax sp. HLS. The sequence continues at coordinate 220,656 of NZ_QOCL01000009.1, read as the reverse complement.
GTTTGCAATTCGAGGTTTAGGGGCACGTTATAGCTTCTTTGGAAATAAGTCTCTATTCGATTTCAAATTAAACCTACGTTACTTTGGTCCAGAGTATGTTAATCAGTATGTAAGTAAAAGAGGTCCCAGCTTCTTTGGCGGAGCCAGTATAAGACTACTTATTCTAAACTTACGCTACAATACTGATATTAGTTCAAAAAGTAATGGCTCTATCTTTGATGCATATTTAATATTCCCTTTCAAACTTACAAATTGGTGGATCTTCATGCCAAGAATTGGCGTTGAGAAATTTAGTGAGAACTTTATGAATCACTATTACGGAATTGCTCCACATGAGGCAGTGGAATTTTCTCCCTATAGCTTTAGTGAGTCAACAAGTATGGTGCCTGCAATAACTCTGGGGAATATGTTCTTACCTACTGATTGGCTGGCAATAAGATTCATGCTTACTTATAGAAACTTGCCCCCAGAAGTCACAAATTCTCCAATAGTAAACGGCAATGATCAATTCTCATCAGTTTTTTTATTTGTCGTAACAATTTAACAATTAATAAACTAGACAATAAAAGAACATTTGTTAGTCTTAATATATGAACTTCAATCAAACACTTATTTTCTTTCCATGTCTTGTTCTAATTCTTTTAACTGGGCTTGTACTACTTACAATGTTTATTAGAAGAGTAAAGTCTATCAAAGCTAAAGAAGTAGATGTCAGATACTATAAAACCTATAATACAGAAGCTAGAGAGCCAAATCTCATCGTTCAAGCTTCTAGAAATTTTTCTAACTTACAAGAGAGTCCTACTCTTTTTTACTTTCTATGTGCCTTTGCACTAAGTGCAAAAGTTGTAGATCAAACTCTTCTCTTTATTGCGTGGACCTATGTTGCTACAAGAATACTACATACTGCCAATCACATTACAGTGAACAAAGTCACACCTAGGCTTGTGGCCTATGCTCTAAGTTGGGTCTTATTGATCATAATGGCCTTCAAAGTTGCACTATCCCTTTAAAATCAACCAGTTAAAAACTGTCTAAAGAATACTCACTTATTGAAATAAGTTCAATCTCATAAAGGTTTCTCCTCTCATAGGATATTATTTATATCTAAGGAGAAATAATGCAAAGACGACCACTCAAAACAAGAAGTGCTAAATGGGCCCAATCAATGGCAAAGAAATTGGCGGGGCTTGGTATTACACCAAATCAAATATCACTTCTAAGTGTTTTCTTTGCAGCATTAGCTGCGATATCTTTCTACTATTCTAAAGACTCTAACTCTATTGTAGCTCTTTTTTTAGCCGCCCTTTTTATTCAGCTTAGACTTATTTGCAACCTAATGGATGGAATGGTTGCAGTTGAACATAATAAGAAAACTGTCTTAGGAGATATCTTTAACGACGTACCTGATAGATTTGCAGATTTTTTTATAATCGTTGGTGCAGGATATGCAGTTAGTGATCACTTCTTGGCACTACCACTGGCCTATACAGGAGGAGCAGTAGCGATACTTACTGCTTATATTAGAGTTCTTGGAGCATCATTAAAGTCCCCTAACTACTTTAGTGGAATAATGGCAAAGCCTCAAAGAATGGCAATATTAACAGTCAGTGCACTTGTAAATATAGTATTAGTTAAGTTTGATATCACCTTTAATCTTTTGTACATCTCATTATGGATTATAGTTGTTGGAGGGCTAGTTACCTGTTTTACGAGACTAGCTAAAATAGTCAAAGACTTAAAAGGTACTCAGCAATGTTAGAAAAACTATTTCCAAATGGACTACTCACAAATGAAGTAACGACTGTACTCGGCGTTATACTAAGTCTATTAACATTTTTCACGGTACTCTTCTTTGTATGGGAAAAAGTAAACCCAAAAGCAAAACTAGAAGAATTGAAAAAAAGAACGAATTCATGGTGGATAATATTCACAATATTCACGGTCACTATGTTCATTAATAAAGCTGTCGCTGTTTGTGGACTTGCATACTTAAGCTTTCTGGCACTAAGGGAATTAACATCTTCGCTGGATCTTCGCTTAAGTGATAGAAGGATGCTGCTTTGGTGCTATATAGCAATTCCGATACAATTCTACCTTGCCTATCAAAACAACTACGGACTTTTTATTATCTTCATTCCTGTAATAATTTTTCTTATTCTTCCATTTCGTGCAGTTATTACTGGAGATACTGTTAACGTAACTCGCTCATTTTCAATTATTCAATGGTCGCTAATGCTGACTGTGTTTAGCATTAGCCATATTGCATTCCTATTGAATAAATCTCCACTTCCTGGCTTTAGTGCAGGAAATGGAGGTCTACTACTTTATCTCATATTCTTAACTCAATTTAATGATGTTCTTCAATTTATCTGGGGAAAGACTCTGGGCAAGAAAAAAATACTTCCAAAAGTTAGCCCAAACAAAACTTGGGAAGGATTTCTAGGTGGTGTATTCTCAACAACAATTTTGGCCTATCTATTGAAATTTCTAACGCCTCTAAACTCACAACAAGCACTAATCATGGGCTTTATGATAGCAGTGACTGGCTTTTGTGGAGATGTCGTTGTTTCTTCAATAAAACGAGATTACGGAATAAAAGACATGGGAAATACAATTCCAGGACATGGTGGAATTATGGATAGAATAGATTCTTTAACTTATACATCACTTGTATTTATGCATTTGATACACTTTTTTTGCTGGGAGTAATGTGTGATTGAAAATACTAATCAATTTGAATTGAAGGATTATATCTCTAATATAACCTCAGCACTATTTATTCATTATAGAAGATTTCTACTATTTTTAATTTATAGATTAGGAATGAGAACCTTTTTAAAAATGTTTATTGGTACTACTTTCTCTAGTAATGAAGCCATAAGAAATGAAAAGCAGTACATAATTGTCGCAAATCATAATTCTCATGTTGATACAATGGCCATCTTATCCTCTTTACCAACAAAGTCTCTGCCATATGTACACCCGGTTGCAGCAGGAGACTACTTTGGAAAAACCAGTGTAACATCTTTATTTTTTAAAGTTATGGTTAATACAAAGCTTATAAATAGAGAAAATGGAGGTAGAGAAACCATTAATAGCATCGATAGAATGTTAAAACGTGGTCGCTCTATAATCATATTTCCCGAAGGCTCTAGAGGTGAAGCAGGAGTCCTACAAGACTTTAAAAAAGGAGTGGCCATTCTACTAAAGAATAATCCTCAAATACCATACATACCAATTTATCTAGATGGTCTTGATAAAGTTATGCCTAAGGGCGATGGGATGCCAATCCCTTATAATTCAAATGTTCAAATAGGAAAAGCAACTAGAGTTAATGCAAATGACAGTATAGAGAAAATTCTATTAGATATGAAAAACAATATTGTGAATTTAAAGTAATGGAAAATCAAACATACCCTATATTAATTAACCTTCTTGCTGCTCTAGTTGGGGCAGCTGGACAGTATTTGTACAAAGCCGGCTCTCAAAGATTAAAAGAAGTTCCCCTCTATCTTAATTGGCAAATTATTACTGGGGCCGCATTATTCACACTCGTAATGGGATTATTTATTTGGGCATTCAAATTAGGTGGAAAAATTTCTGTGACCTATCCAATGTATGCCACAACATTTATTTGGGGATGTATTCTAGGCATTCTTATAGATAAAGAAGCATGGAATATTGGTCAATTAGTTGGACTAACTCTCGTAATAGTAGGCATTAGTACTATTGCTTACTATTCAAATAATGTTCTGAATTAGAAGAGATAATTGAGTCTTATCATAATCTCTACTTTGAATAGATTGCAGAACATCATCAATAGTTAGAACTCTATGATCAAAAACCGCGACAATACTCTTATCACCCTTTTTAAGAAAGTTTGACTCTCCATAGCTTGTATACCTTGTCGCACCAATACTAATAATACATTTCTGTGGAAAGTCACTTTCACTTAAATACTTAGAGAGATTTTCAGCAGGTCCAATATCTTCTTGATGATTTAATCTATCAATAATCCAATCAAGCAGTTGCTCATTCTTATAACTATAACTTGCAACTTCACTAGTTTCACCATATTGATGTATTTTGTTGTCGCTCTCGTGGAAGCTGGCTATTGAAAAATTCTCCAAAATTCCTTTAGAGTCATAACTATCAATAGCAATCAGATCAGAACTAATTCCTTTCGTATTACTTCCCCAATTTTTCTTATGGCTAATTTTCTTTGCATCAGCTCTTCGAATTGAGCAGTCATTATAAGCACTAAAATGTGTAGGCTTTAGCACACTTACTTTACCATCTACATATTTAACATCGCATATAAGAGCAACTTCTGGCTCAATTTGAACATCAAAAGCTTCTGTAGGAAGAGCAATTGAATTAGAGCTGAGAGGATATATACTTAAGAAGCTTCCCTCTAACTTTGGCATATAAAATGGAAAGATGGCCTTTGGCTGGTTTGCATCAGAAACCTTAATTTCTTCAAAGTCTTTTGCCTCATTGGCCTGTTCAAGATGACCCGTAAAATTTCCCGCAACACCAATGCCAAAGTAGTTTTCATAACTCATAATAATTCCCATCCTAATATTTCAATAATTGTACTCAATCTTTCATTTCATATCAAGAAAGCTATTCATTTGATCTAAACACACTCTTAAGGCAGAATATAACTATAAATTGATAAAGGATATAAAGTGAGCAAGAAGTCTAAATTAACCTCATGGTTAGAAAGTGCACATCCGTTTGTTTTTAATAGTTACGCAATTGTTGCGGCCTTTTGCGCCTACTTCTCAATGTATGCGTTTAGAAAACCATTCTCAGTAGGGAGATTTGACGGAACTGTAGAGATACTAGACTTAATTGTAGATTATAAAGTTATCCTTATTATCTCTCAGGTATTAGGTTATACACTATCAAAATTTATAGGAATCAAGGTCGTATCTGAAACAAGTGGTTCTAAAAGAGGTCTCACACTCATTTTACTTATAGCATTTGCGGAATTAACTTTATTAGGTTTTGGTGTTCTTCCTAAACCTTGGGGAATAATCTGTCTCTTTCTTAATGGATTACCACTAGGTATGGTTTGGGGAATGGTCTTTGGATTTTTAGAAGGTAGGAAAACTTCCGAACTTCTCGGTGCAGGAATGTCTGCTTCTTATATCCTTGCGAGTGGAGTTGTTAAAACAGTTGGAAAAGTAAATCTAGACAATGGTGTTAGTGAACAGTGGATGCCTTTTGTAACAGGTCTAATGTTCATGCCACTGTTTCTATTTGCAGTATATCTATTAACAAAACTTCCTAAACCGACAAAGGAAGATATCGCACTAAAAGTAAAAAGAGCACCGATGGATGGATCAGAGAGGTGGAGATTTTTTAAGACTTATGCCAAAGGTCTGGTTCCTCTAACAGTTCTTTATATGCTTCTAACTGCCTATAGAGACTTTAGAGATAATTTTGCAAGAGAGATATGGGATGCTCTTGGTTTTCAAGGTAAGGCCTCAATTTACTCTTTAAGTGAGCTTCCAATTATTATTATAGTCCTTATTAGTCTAGGTCTTCTATTTCTCATCAAAGACAATAAGAAAGCGATGCGTTTTATACATTATATAATGATCACGGGAACAGTAATTATAGGTGCCAGTACTTTTGCATTTCAACTTGAATTAATTTCTCCAGTAGCATGGATGATTCTAGTAGGACTCGGTTTATATCTTGGATATGTTCCGTATGGTTGCGTTCTATTTGATAGGCTTATAGCAGCGGTTGGTTTTGTTGGAACAGCAGGTTTTATGATTTACATGACAGATGCTTTTGGTTACTTAGGAAGCGTCGCTTTAATGTTATTTAAGAATTTTGGTAATCCTGATATTTCTTGGTTGAATTTTTTCATAAAATTAAGCTACGCAACGTCGATTATCTGTACATTCTGCTTTGCTCTTTCTTATATATATTTTGAATATAAAGTATCTAGAAGAAAAGATAATGATGAAGATCCGCAAGTAGAAACTAAGAATAATGAAGTATTAGTATAAAGTGGGAAAAATGAGTAAAGCTGAACAGAGTCATGTAGCCGTCCCATTGTCTAAATTCTATCCAGATGTTGTATTATGCTGTGACATTTACTTGCTTATTAATCAGAAGTTTATAAAGTATAAAAATACAGGCGAAGTAATAAGTGCAGCAAAGTATGATCAATTTCTAAGTAGCGATATTCAAGAAATCTATATCCTAATCAAAGATATTGAAATTTTTATGGAGTGGCTAAAGACCAAGAAAGAAGAGTCTGTCCAAGAAACAATTCAAAAAGTTGGTGTAGAAAATACTGAATTGGCCTTAGCAAGGGAAGAAATGAAAGAGACCGTCTATCAAGTCTTTGCTGGTAAGAAAATGGATGCTGCACTTGTTGAACATTTACAAAATAACGTTGAAAGCTTCATCAATAAGGCCAAGAATCTAGATGAATCAAAAGTTGTCCTTGCAAAACTTACAAAGAGAAGTCAGACCATAGCAGATCACAGCGTTAATACTGCGAATTTATCTATCTACCTAGCAATGGTCTTAGGTCACGGCGAGCCAGAAAAATTAAGAACTATATATATGAGCGCACTATTGCATGATTATGGAAAGGTTAAAATCCCAGACAATGTCCTTGAAAATCCTCAGAGCAATCTTTACAAACAGGCCATGGAATTTCACCCTATAAAAGGTGCATCAGCAATTCGAGAGATGAGTTTCATAAATTCAGAAGTTGCCTCAATAGTAGAGCAACATCACGAGCAATTTAATGGAAAAGGATATCCTCATGGATTAAAAGGTGAAGAAATATCAGTGTTTTCTCAACTTATTTCCCTTGCAAATATATTTGATAATTCATGCACTGAAAATTCACAAAAGTCAGAAAAAGAAATGTTTAAAATGGCAATTAAAGTCATTGAATACGATAGAGGAAAGAACTTTAACCCTGAAATGGTTGAAAGGTGTACAGATGGACTAAAGTTAGTTCATATTCTCTAAGAAAATTTTACAATTCCTATAATTCATAACCAAAATTCCTTTAACTCCGCTCTTTCAAATGTTAGTAATTTCTAATGATATATATGAAAAATCTGATACTTATATTCTTTATATTGGCCTCAACTCACGTTAACTCCAGAGAGGTTGATAACTATCTCGCCTGGGGTGTTGAGCTTAGAGATTCAGGAAAGTTGGTGGATAAGTATATTTATGAAAACTTACAAAAGTCTATCCAAGTCATAAATGAAAATAAATATCAATTTGTAAGAGTTCATCCTCGATCTGCTAGAAGAAAAAAAGTAATTGCCAAGTGGTATGATAGCTGTGAATTAGTGGCCCATAAAATTATGAAAGAGGCCTTCTATTCTCCTACTTATCAAAAAATAGAAGGCTTTATTGATAATAGTAAGGAACTAGATACTTATCCAAGAAGACCTTTAAAATCGGAAGAAGCAAGACAAGAATTAAACCAAACAGTTGAAAATGGATATATGACTGATGATGAATATCTAAAAGAAAGTATTGTTCAAAAAAGTCCACTCAACAGCCCACTTTCAAGAATTGTGAATATCTATGGTGTCTATGTAGGGGCCGATAAGTTTGGACACTTCACATCCTTTGGGGCTCGCTACTTAAAAAAAATTTATAACTTAATGAATAAGGGAAGAAGTTATGATGAGGCCTTAAATAAAGTACTTCATTATGGCCATAGATCTGAAAAAAGTTATGTTGGGATGCTACTTACAAAAGTATTTAGTCGAGCAGACCTAGAGGCCAACTATCAAGGTCTAGTTTTTACTCGCTCATTATGTAGTGAAGATTCTAAAGTTAAACTCTTCTTTGATGGTGAAAAGTGGGAATTCATAAAGTTGAAAGATTTTACAGTCAAAGATTACGTAAATCCAAATTGGGATGAGTCTTGGAATAATTCTCTTTTCACACAAAAGAAATGGAATGAGTCTGTCGTTAAAACTTTTGAAAGACGCAACGAGTGTAAAAAACTAGATTCACCTTTTGTGGTTAGACAAAGGGAATTCTACCACTCATTTAAAAGTATTTCTAAAAATAAAATTTATGAAAAAGAGTGGTTAAAAAAGAAATTCGAGGATATTCAGCCTGAAGACTTCTCTCTTGAATCATTCTGTCTTTAAGAAGAGAAATTTCCCTCTACTATTTTTCTGGGGAGGCTTCACCTTACCTGAATAAACTTTCTTACAAGAAAGAGGTGATGCTTTCTTTGCAAAACTAACCAGTGGAGAAATAAGAGAGTTTATCAGTGTAACTGTAGGTTGAACCTTTGGTGCGAGGATAGTTCCCTTAATATCCTGAGAAATAAGAGCACAATCATTAGTATCAAGAATATAAAATGTTGTCTCTACTAATGAAAGAGTATCTAGATTAATCTTCCCTATTAAAGCCGCCCTGTTCTTCTTAGTGGCGAAGGCCACATCTTCAAAAGTTAGAACACTTTGATTAATAACTAAATCAATTGCTAATTGAGAAAGATACGTCTCCCCCCCAGAGTAAAGAATTAAATCTCCTCCCATTTTTGTAGCACTAGTGGTAAGTAGCCCCATAGGGCCTAAAGCAACGATAGTTGCAACATCTAAAAACTCTGTCTTAGCAGGCCTAGAGAAAGTATCCATAATTTTATCGACTTGTATTCCTTTTAAATAGAAATCATCTGAAAAGAGTCTTACTTTTCCTCTGAATTCATTGGTCCAATCCAAATCTACATGTACATCAACTAACGCCGAGATAGAATATTTCTCATCGATCAATTTTAAAATTGAAAGTAAATCTACTTTATTAGAATCTAAGAGTAATCTATCGTTTAGAGTATCAACATAGAAGTTGAGGTCTAAGCTATGATTCATTTTTTCAATTACAAAATTATTAAAATATAACTTCTCTCCCCTTTCTTTAAGAAGCTGAAAACGAATATTTCCCAACCCCTTTTTATTAAATTCAAAATTAGAGATTTCAACATCAAGATTTAGAAAGAGCTCTTTATAGATAATTTCGGTATTAGAGCTTAAAGATTTAATCAACTCAGTTAATGAATCAACTGTAACGTAAACTTCGCTTGCTTCTAAAAATAAACTCTCTCTCTTGTACTGAACATTTCTAACTGTAAAACTAGAGAAATCAAAAAGATTATAAGAAATAGAAGAAATGTGTAACTCCGGAACATACTTTGAGAATATTTCCTTCAAATAAGGAGTTAGAAATAAGTTTACCGCACCAAATTGTATTGAAGTAGAGATTATTGCCAAAATTAAAATAATACATAGAAAAATTCTTCGTAGGAATTTAAACATTCTTATCACAACCTAATGTTTTTAATATTTTCAAAAATGACTCTTTATATAACGTGAGCTGAGGTTCATTGAGAGCAATTGAACTTGGAACATGAAAGAAACCAATTTTAATATCAGAGTCATTGAAATAATGAAGCGCTCTATAGAAGATCTCATTACAAACAAATCGACCTGCACAATCAGAAATTTCACGCGGAATCTCAAGAGGTATATTCATGAGATGATTAAGATCAATTGTACTGTGCAATACTGAGGGTCCCTTTTTTACAACTTCTATGCCCTTAATGATATTATCTTCATTGTCAGCAATTCTATAATCACACTTATTAAATGCATTTTTTTCAAAGCTCAGAAAGCTTCTATCTGACACCTCTCCAAGCATAATAATGTGGGAAATAGAACTGTCTACAACTTCTAATAATTTTTCGAAGCTCTTCTTATGAACAACTGGTAGTATCTGAACTTTAACATCTGTTGAGGATAATAGTTCTGCAAGCTTCATAGAAGCATTCACCGTCTTTCCCTGAAATGGTTCGAAACCTGTAACTAAAATCATATTGAAACCTAAAGTATTGTAGCGCCACTAAATATATCATGCTAGACTTCCGCAATGAAATATAAAATGAAAATATCTAAAGATGAAATCAATGAATTACCGACAATGACTTTTCCGGGAAAGATTCATTTAATCACAACAAAGCAAGATGCTCTTGAAGCGGCAAAAGCACTTGCCAAGCATAAAGTCTTAGGCTTTGACACTGAAACACGTCCAAGCTTTAAAAAGGGAGAATACTACGATATTTCTCTACTTCAATTGGCCACGCAATCAGATGCTTATCTTTTTAGAATGAATCTTCACACACTTCCTCAGGAAATTATTGATCTCTTAGCAGATCCTACCGTTATTAAGGCAGGTGTCGCAGTTAGAGATGATATTAAAGGAATTCAGAAGCTATATCCGTTCGATGATAATTCATTCATTGATCTCGCAACAATTGCCAAAGAAAAACAATTTAAGAACTTTGGATTGCGAGCACTATGTGCAATTTTCTTAGAACAACGACTATCTAAGCGGGCCAAGATAACAAATTGGGAACAGGAAAAGCTCACAAAGGCACAGATTCACTATGCCGCATGTGATGCATGGGCCGGTTATCGACTATATAATATAATGAGCGAACTCTAATCGACTAACATTCCTATAGAGAAGGAGATATCTCCAAGTAGAGGTCTCTCCTTTGTCTTAGTATAATTAATTAATCTGTAATTTGTAGAGAGCTTTATAAAACTTTTATTAGTCGTCTCGTATCTCACCCCAATACCAACAGTGGCCGATAGATCTGTTACAGACTTATTTGGTTGTCTATAACCACAGATATATCTATCAAAAAGAGGGTCATACCAGCAGGTCTCAACAATCTTTCCACTGGCAACTCCACTATCGATACTCGTCATACCCAAGCCTGCTTCAATATAAGGAGTAAGCGAAGTACGAAGCATATTGAATCTAGTCACAAGTTGGAGATCGAAGTAGCTTAGAGAAGAATATACAGTGTCTGGAGAACCGTCCTCACGCACAACGTCGGCCTGATAATCAGAGCTCGTTAGAGCGAAAAAACCTCCAAAGTACCAATTTTGTGTATAGTTATATCCACCCTCAAATACAAAGCCATAACTCGATTGTGCATTTAAAGTTCCGGATTGCTTTCCCGAGAATTTGTATTCACCTAACTTTCTAAAGCCAAGTGCTAACTCTGCTGACTTCTCTCTAGGACTTTTATCATTAAAAGCTCTTAGCTTAGCAGCAGAAGATGTTGAAATTACGAGTAAAAGTAGTGCTAGTATATAATTCATTCTATTTCCCCTAAATGCACAATCTAACTAATTTTTAGACATAATAAAAGCTCTTTTTAGAAAATGACCAAATACTTAACACCGATTTGACAATTTTTTGGCCAACAGATGACAACCACATTCCCCATAAACTGTATTCTAGATTTAAGAAATTTGAACAGATAACTTGTTCAACAAACCCAGGAGTTCACATGCAAGTAAAAGAAATTATGACAAAGAATGTAATTGCAGCTTATCCATGGTCAACAGTAAAAGAAGCAGCAAAAATAATGCTAGATAATAATATTGGAGGACTTCCAATTATAGATGAAGAGCAGAATATTGTAGGGATTCTAACAGAATCAGACTTTATCGGTAGAAAAGTAAATGTCCCTCACGCCATGGTTTCTTTGACTAAGCTTCTTGGGCAAACACACTACAAGGCCGATATTGAATCCATATTTAATAAGGCCAAGAACTTTAAAGTAGAAAATGTGATGAATAAGAAAATTTTCTCACTACCTCCTACTGCTTCACTAAGTGACGCTAATGAGTCAATGGTAAGAAATAAAGTTTCTAGACTACCTATTATTAATAATGGAAAGCTCGTTGGGATAATAACTAAAAGAGATATTCTAAGAAATTTCTCTGGAGCCCTTCTTAGTGCAACAGAAAGAGCGAATACTAATTTAAGTCCAGCATTTAATTATGGAGCATAGTTAATAATGACTTGGAAAGGTCCAATTACTGTTGATGATCCATCACCTAGATAGACATCAACAGTATTTCCAGTTGCAGGAAGAGTAGAAGACACATGAGCTCCAACACTTGAAGAACAATCAAGAGTTAAAGCGCCTGCTGCCGGTGCCGCTAGACCAGAGTCCTGAATAAGAACCTTCGCATTACCTTTACAGTCTGAAATTGTAAGCTTAGCTGTCGTAGTACTAACTGTATTAGAAGCAGCTGCAACACTAATAACTGGATTTACAGTACTTGGTGCAGAAGAGTTTGAGGCCCCAAGATTATAAAGGTACTGAATCTGTCTCTCATCACTAAAAGATTTAGAAATATAAGTATCGTCAATCTTACCGGTGAGGAAGTTAGATCCCGTATTGTCTTCACCACCGAAGCGAAGTGGAACGGCACCAATATTCTTCATTGGATCAGTTCCGATTTCTTTTATGGCCTGTAAGTTTCCATTAATATACATATATAACTTATCAACTTTTCTGGTAACAGCAATATGGGCCCATTGACCAAAACTCAACTTATCAATACTTGTAATACTGTCAAAGCCTAGCATTGGGAATGTATCTGTACTCGTTGTCGTTGCATGATAATCAAAAACAACTGTCTGAGCACTTGTATAAAGTCTAAACTCTTGAAGATCAACGTCTGCAGTATTCCATTTATTTATGATCATTCCTAAGTCATCACTATCATCAGTTAAGTTAACCCAAGTAGAGATCGTAAATTGATCACCAAGATTTACTGTGTTCGATGCTGCTTCCATTATTTGCCCATTTGCAAACCCAATTGAATCCACAATTTGACCAGTTTCACCTGTAGACACGGCTCCTGCAGTAAGTGGGAAGGTATCGACAAGATTATTATTACCCATAACATCACTTAAGGTAGAAGTAGCAAAACTAGCTGTATCAAAATTCCATAAGTTTTCAGCAACGGCTGGATGTTGAGGTTGAATACTATCTACAAATTGCTTTGCCTTAAACCCTTGAGCATAAACGGACTCGAACTCAGTAGTTGTAAGGACAGTATCCCAGAGAACCATGTCATCTAATTCACCATTAGCAGAACTTGATACTCCACCTCTTTCTTGGTTTGCAATCCTAATAGGCAACGAAGAGGCCATAAAGTTGGAAGAGTCGACAACCTCAGTTCCCACTAGCACATTATTGTAATAGAATTTAATAGTTCCAGCGCTTCTAGTAACACCAACATGTCCCCATTCATTATAAGTAATTTTACCTGTACTACAAACTCTCTTATAAGAGGCCGTATTCCAAGTTCCAGCACTTGAGTTGGTTTGTAGATCAAGACATATTCTACCTGTATTATCAATTCTTACTGAGAATTGATCATCTGTTTGTGATTCATCCCATCTATTTATTAGAGTAGAGTCAGAAGTTGAAATATTAAGATAAATCCAACTTGCAAAAGTAAAGTCACGAGTTAAGTTAATTGGATTATCAAGTAATTCATAATAACTCGTTAGTAAGAACTGAATTGATTCATCAACTTGTCCAGTAAGACCTTTAGTAAGGTCTGCAATATTTGAAGCCTGAGCAATAATTCCATTGGAGATATCTCTTGTGAAGATTGTCTCAGTCTGCTCATCATCAAAAGTTAAGTACATATTAGGGTTAGCAATGGACGGCTTATTATGAGTAATAGCGAAATCCGAACTTGCTGTAACGTTACCCGATGAGTCTTTAAACCAAATAGAGATACTATTTGCTCCGTCATTTAACACAGAAGATAAAATAGCAGAATTGATAGTTGTACAATTCACCCATCCAGATTGTGTAGCAATTGGAGAAGGACCAGTAACACCAACATAGACACCAGCAATATCTGAACAGTTACCAATGGTGAATCTCGCAAATGAAAGATCCGTAACAGCTGGGCTTTCCATAGTTATACTTGGAACTAAAGGAGGAGTAGTATCACCAGAAACATGAGTTATATTTATTTGATTCGTATAAGTTGAAACTATACTGCCTGTTTTAAACCATATCTTAATATTATTTACAGAATCACTAACAAGAGCTCCAGAAGAAATTGCTCCTGCAACTGTGCTACAAGCGACCCAGCCAGCAGTTCCATCAAGTGGATCAGCATCAGCAGTTGTGCCAACCCAAACGTGAGTATAACCGTTACAACTATTTAGAGTAAGACCAGTTGTAGGTGTGCTAATAATTGTCTTATTTCCATCTAAAGCAAGAACTGGTTCAACACTAATTGCCTGACCAGCTTGCCCTTTATTATATATACTTTTTACTTGAGCGTAACTGAAGGCCGTATCCCAAAAAGCAATTTCATCTAAGCTACCGTTGAATCTATATTCATCATTAGTTAATCCAGATGAATAAATTATAGATTCTCCAGTTGCTCCTAGCATATGAGAAACAGAAAGAGCTAAATTAGAATCATCTACAATTCGTCTTGGTACAAAGTCTTCAGAAGCAATTTTGTAAGTTAGACCTTCAACTAATGAAAGATTTGCTGTCGAAGAGTTATCAATAGCAACTTCTGTAACATTTAAGCTCGTATCATTCGCTATACTTGCAACTGTAAAGAACTCATTACCAATTCTAATTCTTTGACCAACGAGAAGCTCCGTCGTAAATAACGTTGAAGTCCCAGTTACTGTACTAGTTCCACTCGCGATATCGACAGTACCTGATAGATACTTTCTAATTCTTTCTCTAGTTGCTCCAGATGTATGGTTACTCTGTAAAGTCAACGATGTATTCGTAGCTATCGCAGCAACAATATGTTCCTCATCAGCTATAACAATACGATCTCCTACAGAGAATTCAGTTGTAAATAATGTATTTAGACCTGTTACAAGTGTTGTACCACTACCAATAGAAACAGAACCACTTGCGTGCTTGAAAAATTCTTTAGTAAATTGAGTTCCAACACCTGTGGCCACAGCAGTTCCAGATGTAATGGTTACGTATCCAGATATTTCTTCATAACCACTTAAATTACTTTCTCCAAAGAGAAGTCTTGCTTCAGAACCAGAAGTTAAAGACATGGCAGCGACTTTATTAGTATTTGCTGAACCAGACTCTCTACCATTTACATACATTGTAAATTCACCGTAATTTCTTCTAATGATAAGGTTTACCCAATCAGTAGTAGTAGCAAAAGAGGTAAGCTCTGTTTCTAAATCTATAACATCAGTACCGTCATTATTTCCAAATCTCATTGAAAAAGTGTATTTAGGAGACGTAGAGCCTCTTGTATAGAGAAGTCTAAATAACTGATCACTCTTATCAATACCCCATTGATCTAGAACTACAGTTGAATCTCCCTCATGTCCGGTCGATGTTGGCTGCTTAACCCAAAGGCTAAGAGTAAACTGTTGTGGTAAACTCATTAACTGATCTCTAGCTGCTGTTAAGTATTCAGGAGAACCTACGATATTCTCAACTTCTGCTGGAGTTCCACCTGGAAAAATAACATCTTCTTTACGAGTGAAGCTAAGGGCCTCCCCTACTTTTCCAGCAGCACCAGTTGTAACAGCACTCACTCTTGTAAGATCTATATCACCTACAATATCACTCAAGATAGGATTCGAATAAGCTGAATCATCGAAGCTCCAGTAGTTAACAGGCGTCTTCGGCTGAACCACGTTATCTGGCATGACATCAATATACTCTTGCTTCTCACCTTTAAAATAAATATAAGCAACTTGTTCATCAGTAAGTGCTGATTCATAAGTTACGAGTTCATCATAGATTCCATCAGAGTCAGCAAAGACTAAACGAGAAGCTTCATTTTTTAAATCAAGATTACTCACTAGGTGTGAACTATCTAGCTTTCCATTTAAATAGATTTTTAAGTTTCTATCTTGTCTACTTACAGTGATATGGTTCCAAACACTCGGAACAAGTCTTTCAAGTGAGAAAACAGTTCCCACATGTTTAGCAATAACTTTGATTCCATCTGAAGACGATCTCTCAATTGCAAGCTTACCAGTATTTAGAAGTGTCACTTGACTAGAATAAACAGGTGCAGGATTGAACCAGAAAGCAACGGTAAAGTTTCTATTAATATTATAATCAAAGGTAGAGGTCTTTGTAATTGGATACTGATTGGTATCATCAGCTCCCCAGTTCGCAGCATCTACCTGATAGCCATCTCCAAAAATCCCTGGTTTAGTTGGAGAAAAAGTTCTTGTTTCCATCGTTGCTGTTTTTCCACCAGCGAGATCATAAAAAGTTGAATCACTCGATCTGTCCACAGCGTTAAATGAGTAGTATGCGTTTGGATGAATAAGCTCTGGAGGGCTATAAGCAACAGGAAAAGTAGTAGATCCTGAAATATCCCCTTCCTCATCTCTAAAGTAAACTGTGATATTACTTGAACCTCTATCTATAAGCTTAGAAATTAAGTAAGCATTATCTAATGAACAATACTGCCATCCTACATCATCTTTAGAAGGTGCTGCATCTGAGTCAGTATTAATGTAAATTGCATTAATTTCAACTCCGTTCGCTCCTGTACATGTAGGCATTGTAAAATACATCCAAGGCATCGAAGTTGTTGTTTGATTATTTGCAATAAAGATTCCCGGATCAGTAGGAGCAATACCATCTGAAGTACTCGTAGGAAGAAAGTCTGATCCATATTCATAGGCGTAGAAAACTTGTTGCTCGGTAAGTGGAGTGTGCCAAATTCTAATATCATCAACAACACCACTAAAGAACGTACCACTAGCTCCTGCATTTGCAGCATCAGTCTCAGCACCAATAGTCCAGTGACTGTAATCGTCATGGTATAACCAATATCTATCAGCATTATAAAATTGAATTAAGTACTTCTTAACAAAAACTCCATCTAAATAGAGTTTTAAATCTCTACCATTATAGACGCCCGTTACATGATGGAGCCCCGTATTGAAGATATTTGTATCAACTCCAACGGTGTAAGTTCTTCTTGCTGATCCTGTCCATGCAGTAACATAGAATTGTAATTCACCACCAAGTAATCTTAGTCCAGAACCAGCGCCTGAAGCAGTAAGGTTGTTTTGAATATTACCGACAATATGTCTATGTTGAGTCTCGCCTTTTTTAAGTTCCACCCATGCAGATATAGATAGATCATACATTGGATTTGTGGCAGCTGTTGGATGAATACTTATCAACTCATCAATACCATTAAAATCAAAACCTTCCTCAATAACAGATTCACCACCAGAAGTGACAGTCGTTTCAGGTGGTGTAATAAGGTCTAACTTTCCATGCGCCCAAGATAGTGAATCAAAAATATTAGGAGAACTAAAATAACCAGTTCCAGCAGAATCAAGAGACCAATGGACAAATGGTCTTGGTATATCTGAAACATATGTTGGCATATTATAAGTAGCATTATTAGCAGTTCCTGAAGAAGCACTAACTGTACCAGTAAATGATCTGGCCCAAACTCTTGGGGTAACTACCCCAGGTGACAGAGGAGCGGAAAGGATACCACCAGCATAGGTATTACATGGTTGCCAGTTCTCGTCATTTGCAGCAGGAGCAATTGTTGAATCATTAACGAGGACCATATTCATATCACTACAATCACTGATAGTTAGTCTTAATCTAGAACCAAACGATTTTTCACCACTATTATGAATCTGAGTCCGTGTATTAGGTGGTGTTATAACAGCTAGGGCCGGATCGTAAATATGTGCATTATTATTAGCATAATTATTGTACAAGTCGGTAACATGGGTAGCATGTAAGGCCTTATCCCAGAAAGTAACCTCATCAATCTGCCCTTCAAAATAAGACCCTGAAGGCTTTTCAACATCAGAAGCATCTGCACCAATAATAAGAGAAGTTTTTGAAGCAGGATTATAATAAATATTCTTTTCAACACCAACATCTAACTCTCTTCTTAAAATCGCATTAATATAAAGTTTTATATATCTTCCATCAAAAGTTGCAACAAAGTGTTTCCATCCCGAACCAATTTGCGCTTGTGGCAGAGTTAGAAGATAGTCAGTTCCTTCTAAGTTTAGAGTAAAATCAAAAAACTCAAGATCTGTAATTAAACCGGAAGCTGGACACGGAGATTCTCCACAATT
The DNA here is from genome assembly GCF_004006665.1 of Halobacteriovorax sp. HLS. Classification (NCBI taxonomy): domain Bacteria; kingdom Pseudomonadati; phylum Bdellovibrionota; class Bacteriovoracia; order Bacteriovoracales; family Halobacteriovoraceae; genus Halobacteriovorax; species Halobacteriovorax sp. HLS. The sequence continues at coordinate 202,662 of NZ_QOCL01000009.1, read as the reverse complement.
CCATTTAAAACTAAAACCTTCTGCCGAGTCACCACGATTACCTAAAAGAGTTCTATATGCACGTATATCTTCATCAGCATTAATATTTGCCCAAAATGAAATAGACATTTGTTCAACTGGTTTAATAATAGAGTTGTCTTCAACTTCTATATACTTTCTAGAACCATCAAACTGCGCAGCTGTTCCAACCTGACCAGCGACAAGATCCGCTTCATAAATCTCAGCATGCAACTGATTAACAGGCTCGTAAATTTTCTTTCCAACAACTGTGTCATCATCCATTGACCAGTAAGCAACAGGTACGTATGTTGGAGGAATTGTATAATTAACATCAATTGTTTGGGCCGGTGAAACATTTCCACTTGCATCTCTAAACCAGAAATATACTGTGTGTGCTCCAGGTCCTAAAGTAGGTCCTTCAAAATGTCCCTCACCTGTCGAACAGATTTGCCATGCACTTGAATTGGAACTTGGAGGAGTTGCATTATCAACCGTAATATAAACACCATCGATATCTGTACAGTTATCTAGTGTATACTTTGGATTAGCATTATCTGTTGGCCAATTTGTTCCAAAGGTAGATGATACTACAGAGATAGCAGGAACAGTTGCAGGAGCAGTTGAATCATTTGGGATCATTACATCAATATATCTACGATAGTGAGCGTTCTTTTCTTCATCACTTAGTAGCTGATCAAAAACCATAAATTCATCAATATTACCTTGCCAAAATGAACTTGCGCTATCTGATACTCTAAATCCATCAACCCTATCCATTGCGATAGATCTGACATTTGTTGCTGTAAAATTATTATATCCAGGATCGGCCGAGTCGACTAAATTCGAATTTAAATAAAGATTAACCTTTGTTCCGTCATATTCCCCTATAATAAAATACTTACCCGTTGGAATATTTGCTGTTGGAAATACTGCTTCAGTATAATCAGAAGTCCTTAGATATGATTGTCCATGAGTAACATTAACCTTAAATTTTAGGAAACCATCTTCTAAAATAATTGCCGTATCGTCTACATCACTCATTCTAGAAACAAGTCTTCTATTACTGCTATCTCCAGTCGTGAGATCTGCCCAAATAGCAATTGTAATAACTTTTCTTAGATCGAAATTCTTCGTAGAAGGTATATCTATATAATCATCTGTTCCATCAAGAATCATTTCATGACCATCAAGATTAGATGTAAGAGTTGGAGTCCCATAACTGGTAGAAGTCACATGACTCATAAAATCTAATACTGAGCTACCACTAACATGATCATTATTGAACGAGTGATAAAGAATTGGTAAGACTAGATCATAGTCTTGTTCAATAGGTGTAATCTCTTTGGTTCCTGCTGCTAAAGAAACAACTCCATCAGCATTCTTTGAATAAACATCAACATAAGTTGTCGTCAGCGGCAGCTTCTCAGAAAGAATCGCCCCTTTTTCTGTTCTACATTCATTCCAATCTTCACCAACAGCACTTGGAGCAGGTCCACCTTGAATTGTTACATAAATCCAAGGTGTATTAGTACAATTTAACATTGTCATTCTTGCTCTAGAGCCAAAATTATCATAGTGATAGATATAAGCATTATCAACATTTGAAGGTGTTGGAAGAGGATCAGCAATATGTGTGGCCGTATCCCCTTTAGTCTTAGCACTAGTTACCTGAGAAGCACTTAAATCGAATCCCCAAAGAGCGACTTCATCAACCTTTGCATTGAAGAAGTTTACTGGGTTAGCTAAATCATCAGACTCTGCACCAATTCTAAAGTCAGTGGAGTCATCATATCTCATATAATCTCTTTCAGCTAAAGTTCCCGTTGTAGCAACCTGAGTTCCATCAATGTAAAACTTTACTTCAAATCCAGTCCATACACCTAAAACATGATGCCAACCAGTAGTATAAGAACTTGTTGAGTATTGTAAGTTGACAGTTTTTACAATATCAAGCTCTACTTTGAATTTAAGTTGTCCACCTTCAAGGAAAATTTTATAACCACCACGGTTTGTATCACTAGTATACTCATGGTGATCAATCAAAACTTTTGAAGAAGTATCTGATTGTGTTAAGTAAAACCATCCACCGACAGTCATAAAGTTAACTGGACTTAATAAAGTAGTAGAAGGAGTACTTAAGTAAGAACCTCCTCCTTGTAAATCAAGGCCTTCATTTACTTTACCGGCCTGATGAGTAGCTAGAGGATAAGCAGGTGTGTCGATATTTGTTTGAATTAAGTCATGAACACCCAACTCAACGACATCTCTTGCAAAATTACCAACAGAAGCTGCTTTATCAAGAGGCCAAGAAGCATTCGCATACGGAACAGAAACAGCATTATAATTAACAACAAGGTCTGCAGATAATGGTGTCACATTTCCTGCTAAGTCTTTATACCAACTAGTAATTGTGTGACCACCATCAGTGAGGTTTTCTATACCAAACGACCCCTTTCTTGTTCTACAAATTTCCCATCTATCATCTTGCTTATCAGGACGAGTACCTTCATTAACAAGTACTCCTGAAATATCTGAACAAGTACTAAGAGTAAAAAATGCCTTATCCGAGAACATATCCGGTCTTGTATTTTCAAGAGTCAATGAAGGAAGAGCAGGAGCTGTTGTATCAGTTGGATAGAGAATATCTGCTCCATTATGATAAAGTGAAGATGCTTCAAGAGCTGTTAATCCCTTATCCCAAACAAGAACTTCATCAATATTTCCTTCAAAATAACTATTTGCATGATTTGTAACTGGACAACTTAAAGGTCCACCAGTAGAAGACTTAATAGTCCATCTAGTTGGTGTTACAGTTGTTGAAGCTTGTGCTCCAACAATTGTATTTACTCCAGGTTCATAGACGATTGCCTCAGGAGAAGCATTTGAAAATGACTTAACGAAAATACCATCAAAGTATAGTGAAGCTGTTTGCCCATCATAGACACCCATTACAAGGTGCCAGCCAGTAACATAGTTCTTCGTTTCGAGGTACGGCTCAAGTACGCCACCCGTTGTATGAACTGTAAAACGAAGTCCTTTATCATCTTGGTTTGCAGCATCTAAACGAAGAGACCACCCCTTTCCATTATATTCAGTACTAACAATATGCTCATTCGTATGAGAAGCAGAACCAGTTAAGTAAACCCAAGTCGCCACAGAGATAGTACTAGTAGGTTTAGTTTTTGAATTAAGTGGATGATCTGAACGAAGCCACTTTCCATCTGAAAAGCTAAGTCCTTCATTTAGAACACCAGCTCCACCAGGGGTAATTGCACCAGCAGTTCCATCATAAAAGTCAGATGTTGGACATGAATTCCCAGGCATGGCAGTTTGTAAATTAACAATTCTATCACTCTTTAATTTAATCTGAGAAATACGATCGAGAGCTTCTCTACTAGAGTAATGAGAGTCATCAAAAGTCCAATGAACAACTGGACGCGCTATTGGTTTGTCATAATTTGTAACTAAAGGTACGTACTCAAAAGTTTTAGAAATATTTCCAAAAAGATCTTTTGTCCAAAACTTACCATAGTTTTCACTACTAGATAATTCTTTAGAAAGAAGCCCACCAGTAAGAGTGTTACAAAGTTGCCAGTCTTCATCATTAACATCTGGTGGAAATTCATCATTTGTAACGATTATATAATCAAGACCTGTACAATCTGTAACTGTAAGATTCGCTCTAGAAACTAGAGAATTATAGTAAATAATATTTAAACTAACCGGAATAGTTGGTGGAGTTACATCATAGAAAACTTTGTCTTCATCTGTTCCTCTGTTAAAGATCTCAGTTATAACTGGACCAGTAAGCGCACTATTCCAAAATGCTATTTCATCGAGGTCACCACTGAAGAAATCTCCATTTTGACCAGTTGTAGTAGTAGCGGCCGCACCAATATTTAATGAATTCGAATTGGTATATTCAATATTTGCATTGGCCGCAATAACAGTATTAACTTCTTCACTACCATTTACAAAAAGTCTTATTGTTCCATCATCCCAAACTCCAGCAACATGGTGCCAAGTATCAACGGCCAGTGTTCCAGTTGAAAATGATGCAACCTGAGTGGAACCAATTGCTTGAACTCTAAACTCCACAGTGTTATTTCCTAGAGCGAGCTCATATCCACCTGCATTTAAATTACCTACGATTATGTGATCATTTGCATCATAAGAAGAAGTTCTAAACCACGCAGATAGAGTTACTCTATTTACTGGCTGAAAAGATGCATCAAATGGAACTTCAACAAAGTCGCTTGTTCCATTAAACTTTAGTCCTTCATCTGCTTTACCGACGATACTTGTCGTTCCATCACTTTCACCATCTTTTGCGCTAACAACATCAAATACTTTAGTACCATCAATATTTACATTATCAAGTGTCCAATAAGAGTTTGGATTAGGAATAGTGAAGTCATGGGAATAAGTAATAACCAGATCAGTTGATGTGTCTGAAACATTACCAGCAGCATCTTTAAACCAAGCTTTAACAGTATTCGCTCCAGTTTCAAGTAAAGGTGATTTAATCGTATCTCCACTGGTGGCACATGATTGCCAATTATCAATATTTGCCAAAGGCTTAGTATCATCGAGAGCAATATATACACTTGCGATATCTGAACAACTACCTACATTAAACCTTGCGATAGGAATGCCCACAGTATAAGCATTATCCTTAGGAGTAATAGTTGAAGGTAGTGGTGGAACAGTATCCTGACCATTGAAGAAGAAATCAATCACTGTCTGAGTTAAAGCATCATTCCAAACGAAAACTTCATCAATTATATTATCAAAATTCGTGCTTGCAACAGGTCCAGAGTTACAAGTAGTTCCAGCTCCAATTGTAAATGCACTTAAACAAGTATAATTAATTGGTGAAACAGATCCTACGTCATTACTAGCAACTTCAAGAGCATCTATATATAACTTCGTTACTTGTCCATCATATACACCAATAATTTGATGTAGTCCGCTTGTGAAACTCGCAGTTGATACACCAGCAAACCTTGTTCCTGCAGCTGACTCAACGAAGAATCTCAACTCAGAGTTAGTATTATCTATTTCAATAGAATAACCATGGTTAGTCATTCTATTACCAGCTATCACTTGAGCTCTATTGTCACCTTGTGTAAGGTTGGCCCATACAGATATTGTTACTTTATCAGTTGGTTGAGAATTAGAAGAATACTTTCTTTCTAGATAGTCATTATTTGCTCTTTCAAACAAGAAACCTTCATTCTGAATACCTGTTTGATTTGCAGAAGCTCCAACATTTGTTGCATGATGACCAGAGAAAATATCATATGCCGTATTAAGATTTAGGTGATTATTATCTAGAGAGTAATATAAAAGTCCTGGCTTTTGGTATTCAAGTCCAGTGATAGTTGTATCTACTTTGATATAACTATTAGTTATATTATTGTACTCATCTTTACCCCAAATCTTTAATTCATGAGGCCCTTGAGATAAATTCTTATGAATTGTTGCACCTTTTACAGTAGTACAAAGTTGCCAATCATCAGAGTCTACTGTTGGAGGGTGAGTCGTTTCGTTAACATAGATGAATTTATTTGTACCACAATCATTAACTGTTAAAAGAGCATTTTGTAAGTGCTCTCCATAGAAAGTCGCCGAAGCAATATCAGCAGGTTTAGTTGTTGTTACACCTACTTTATTATCATTAAAGCTATCAATAAAATGGCTCATGACTTCTTCTTCAGTGAAGTACTGCCCCCAAATAACAACTTCATCAATTCTTTCATTGAAAGAATTGGTTGCAGTAGGATTAGGAGAACAATCAGTATCAGAACCTATCGCAAATACTTGAGAGCAACCATAAGTAAGATTTGCAGCAGCTCCCATATCAAAAGTATTCTTTAGAACACCATTAATATAAATATTGATATAACGACCATCAGAAGTACCAACAATATGTTGCCATCCTGTTGAGTAAGTTGAAGTCGCAACACTCGTAGATTGCCCACTTGCATAGAAATGTAAATTACCACCATTTAATTTGAAGCCGTAACCACCAACACCTGCTTGAATATTTCCCGCAAGGGCCTTAGTAGAAACATCGCTATTGGTTAGATATGCCCACATTGACATAGTAACAGAGATTGTTGGTTGAAGATCAGCATCATTGACTGCAAATAAATAACTATTTGTCCCAGAAAAATTTATAGCTTCATTACTTCTACCTGTAACTTCCGTCAAATTTGCTTTATCCCACATATAAAGATGATTATCACCTTTCATATCTAAAATCTGAGAAGTCTTCTTATGAACTTTATCCATAGTCCAATAAGCAAGAGGTGTTGAGAAACTTCCAATTGAAGGATCGAAAATAAAAGAAACATCTCTTGGAGTTGGATTAATATTTCCAGCAGCGTCTTTAAACCAAACAGATAAAGTATAACTACCAGATAGTGTTAGATAGTATTTAATATCCCCTATAGCTTCAGAACAGTTCTGCCATCCACTTGCAGCAGCACTAGGAGCAACATAAGCAGATGGATAAACAGAAGGCTCAAGATAAACTTGATCAACGTCTGTACAACTAGTAATCGTTAACTCAGCTGGAGATGTCGACAAGTTAGGGGCCCCCTCTACAATAACCTCTGGTCTTGGAGGAGGTGTTGTATCTGCCGAAGTTTGAACTTCAACTTGTTGAGATAACGATGTTACAGAAAGATTTCCGGCAGCATCTTTAAACCAACCATACAAGTTCTTTACTCCGTCCGGCTCTAATGACTTTGATTTAAGTGCACCAGTAGCGTTTGAACAGATTAACCAATCAGGATCAGCAGCACTAGGCGCCGTAGATGATTCAGTTATAATCATTCCAGTAATAGTATCTAGTGGATACTTCTTTGTTGCTGCTACAGAAGTTGCGCCAGCAGTATGTGTAAGTACCAAAGTAAGAGCAGTATTAGAATCAACTGACTTAATCTTTAAAAGCTCTCCAGATATATCGATAAAATCACCGGCACTCAGTTCTGTTGTAAACGTAGTTCCAGATCCAGTCACAGAGCTTGAAGCTGCTGAAACGGTAACAGTACCAGTAAGAGCAACATCCGGGTTTGGAGAACAAGTATTTAGTGTAAATTCAGCTCTTGAAGAGAAAGCTTGGAGAATTGGAGGCGAAGACGCATCACCATTTTCCAAGTTCATAGAAAGAGGTACAGCTGCTCCTTGGCCTCCTGTGATAGGAGGAGCAGTAGTGTCAACAGCAGTATAAGTAACACTTACTCTTGAATACCAAGGATCTAAAATATAAGCATCGCTAAAGTAGAACCAAACATCTAGTGTGTGTACTCCCTCTTCAGGTAAAACAGGAACATCAATTCCATTTAATGCTGTCGTACAGTTTTGACCACTTCCTGTGAAATCAACAGCTACAGGAGTCGTAGGAGTTGAATCATTTAACTTAACAAAAACCTTTGAAATATTTGTACAGTCATTGATTGATAATTTTGGAGAATTAGTACTAATGGCCGCTCCACCAAAGATCGAAGCAGTCGGTGGTTGAAAATTAACAGTAACCTGCGAGTAGTCGCTCAGAACAGTAGAGCTTAAATCTTTATACCAAACATTTAAACTCTGGCTGCCAGTTGTAGTTAGAGTGTGAGTAAGTCCACCATTGGCAGTAGAGCAAGGTTGCCAAGCGACATCTCCTACTGCAGGTTGAGTTCCTTGGTTAAACAGAATTTCAGAAACCCCAGTACAGCTACCAAGTGTAAAGCTTACGTGTGGTCTATTGATTGATGGAGTTTCAACCCAAGCAATAGTTGGTTCATAGCGAACTGGCACATCCATAGGTACAACTGAGATACTATCATCAGAATACTTGAAAAAAGCTTTTAAAGTATGGTCTCCTGGACTTAAAGATGCCGAGGAAAGCGCACCAATGGCCTTTGAACAAGGCTGCCAAGCTCCATCACCAACAGTAGGCGCTGTGCCCGTTTCATTGAAAAGAACATATGAAATATCCGATTCAGCACAGTAATTAATTGTCATGGACGCAACATCTGTATTTATAGTCGGTCCATTTTCAACCGTAATTGTCGGTGGAATATAGAAAGTTTGATGGGCAAGATATGTTGATTGAACATTGCCTGCTAAATCCTTAATCCAGAATTGAAGATTGTTTAATCCTTGATTCAGTGCAGTTGTCGTGATCGTGTAATTTACAGCATCACAATTTTGCCAACCTGAATCTCCATCAAGAGGAGGTGCTCCAGCACCTTGAGTTATTTTAACTTTATCTACATCAGTACAAGCACTTAGCTTATATAGACCTAATGCTTGTCCTGTAACAACAGTACCAACAACAGTAAGAGGACTTTGATCAGGAGCAACAGTATCCACAACTATAGAATCAGTTGAACATGCTGATGTAACAGAGTTTCCAGCTCCATCAAATGAAGTTACCTTTGCCCAATATTGACCATCTACAAGTCCATCAACAGTTGTGCTATCTGAATTTGTAGAAGAACCTGTAAGTGGGTGAATCGTTTCGTCAGTACTACATGCAGAGTTAGAATAAGTAGCAATCTGATGATTAGCTATCACACCTGGAGCTGTATCTGTAAATGCCGTCCAAGTCACAGCAAGGTTGCTTCCCGTATTATTATAATCATTTGTAAACTGAAGATTAGCTGTATTATCTGTAGGATCAGTTTCATCTACGGTGATATAATCTGATGAACAAGCAGATTTTGTTTTATTCCCAGCAAGGTCAATGGCCTCAACTATCGCGTAGTATACACCTTTGTTGGCTCCAGCATCATCAAGACCATCTATCTCTACACTGTCAGAGTTTGTTGCATTACCAATCAGACCATGATCAATCTCACCTAAAGAACAACCAGAATCAGTATAAGTATAAAGTCTATGATCACTTAAATATGTATCTGAAAAAGCAGTCCATGTGACAGCAACATTATCCCCAGTGCTACTATAATCATTAGTAAAAGTAAGAGTTGCTGTATTATCAGTTGGGTTCGTTAAATCAATTATAATCGAATCAGTAGAACAGGCCGAAGTTGTTTCAAATCCCATATGGTCAATTGCAACAACTTTCCCCCAGTACTGACCTTCTGCAAGCCCATCAATTATTGTATTGTTTGAATTAGTTGAAGCGCCAGTAAGTCCATGGATATCTTCACCTAAAGTACAGTTTGAATCTGTATAAGTAATCAATCTGTGATTTTCTAAAGTTAAATCTGTAAATGCCGTCCAAGTGACCGCAACATTATCACTAGAGTTGTAATGAGAGAGAGTAAATTGTAAGTTTGCTGGAGCATCGACAGGAGCAGTAGAGTCAACTGTAATTGAATCGGTTGAACAAGCAGACTCTGTGTAGTTTCCAGCTGGGTCATAAGCTCTAACTTTTGCATACTTAATTCCATCAGAGCTAACATCTACCGTTACAGAATCTGAATTCGTGCCAGAACTAGTTAAAGCATGAGTTGTATCAATTACTGTACATCCACTATTGGTATAAGTAATAATTCTATGATCAACAATTCCATTTAAATCTGAAAAAGCACTCCATGTTACAGCGATATCATTTCTGTCGTTATCATAATCATTTGTAAAAGTAAGAGTAGCAGTGTTATCAGTTGGAGCAATAGTATCGATAGTTATTGAATCTGTAGAACAGGCAGAAAGTCTCTCATTTCCAGCAGCATCAACGGCCTTAACCTTTCCATAATAAACACCATCTGTAAGACCATCAATTACTGTATTATTGGAGTTTGTCGCACTTCCAGTTGATGGGTGTGCTACCTCTCCAAGAGTACAACCAGAGTCTGTATAAGTAAGAAGAATATGGTGATCTAAGTAAGTATCAGTAAAAGCAGTCCATGTTACAGCAACATTATCACCAGTGTTATTATAATCATTTGTAAATGTTAAATTTGCTCCATTATCAACTGGTAGAGTTTGATCAACAATGATTGAATCTGTTGAACAAGCAGAGGTAGTGCTTTGCGAAAGTTGATCTATTGCCTTAACCTTTGCCCAGTACTGACCTTCTCCAAGTCCATCTATAACAGCACTATCTGAAGCGCTAGAAGACCCAGTTAGCCCATGATCAACTTCACCAGCAGAACAAAGAGAGTCTGTGTAAGTATAAAGTTGGTGATTAGCAAGAGTTACATCAGTAAACGCTGTCCAAGTTACAGCTTGATTATCATTTAAGTTTGTATGAGTTAGAGTAAACTGAATATTTGCAGTATTATCTGTCGGTGCTTGTGAGTCTACAATAATGGAATCACTCGAACATGCAGAGGTCTCGAAATTACCAGCGGAGTCAAAGGCCCTTACTTTAGCCCAGTATTGATCATCTGCCAAAGAATCTACTGTTGTTGAATTTGAGTTTGTCCCAGATGCAGTCTTAGGGTGAACAATCTCCCCCGTAGTACAGCCTGAATCTGTATAAGTTAGAATTTCATGATCAGCAATACTATTCGTATCACTAAAGGCCGTCCAAGTAATAGCTAAGTTATCACCGTCAACATCGAATGCATCAGTAAATTGAACATTAGCAGTATTATCTGTTGGTTTCGTTGTATCAATTATTATCGAATCAGTTGAACATGATGAAGTTGTAGTATTACCAGCTTCATCAATAGCTGTCACGGTTGCCCAGTAAGTCCCTGTGGTTAATCCATCTACAGAGGTGTTATCACTATTTGAAGTCGAAGCATTATAACCATGATCAACAGCTCCAAGAGTACAACCAGAATTAGTATAAGTAATTATTTTATGCTCTTTTAAGTAAGAGTCACTAAAGGCGGTCCAAGTAATTGCAAGGTTATCACCGGTATTATTATATGCATTAGTAAACGTTAAACTAGCAGTATTATCTGTAGGGTTAGTCTTATCAATGATAATAGTATCAGTCGAACATGCCGATTGAGTAGATCTACCAAGAAAATCTATAGCTGTAACTTTTGCTTTATAAACACCATCAGCGAGACCATCAATAAGAGTGTTATTGGAATTAGTCGTAGAGCCTGTTAATCCAAAGTCTGTCTCATTAGCGACACACGTAGCTGAATCTCTATAGAGGTGAATTCTGTGATTTGTTAAAGTAGCATCTGTAAATGCCGTCCACGAAATTGCTACATCATTATTTAAATTCGTATTCACCAGAGCGAACTGAATATCTGCTGTATTATCTACAGGGTTAGTAGCATCTACAATAATGGAATCTGTTGAACAGGCAGACTTTGTACTATTACCAATAGTATCGAAAGATTCTACAATCCCCCAGTACTGTCCATCTGCTAGACCATCGATTATTGCCGCATCAGAGTTAGTACCACTTCCTGTCCCACCATGGTCAGTTTCACCAAGAGTACAAGCAGAGTTCGTATAAGTATAAAGCTTGTGATTAGGAATTCCATTACCGTCTGTAAAAGCTGTCCAAGAAACAGATAAGTTATTTCCATCAATATCGTGAGTATCTGCAAATTGTAAATTAGCTCCATTATCAATCGGTGAATCTTTATCTACTCTAATTGTGTCTGTCGAACATGCTGAAAGTGTTGATGTTCCAAAACCATCAAACGCTTCAACTCTCGCCCAATAATCTCCAGTAGGAAGTCCATCAACAGAAGCATTGTCAGCACTTGAAGCATTTCCAGTGTAAGCATGAATCACCTCTCCCAGTGTACAAGTAGAATTGGTATAAGTTCTAATTCTGTGATTAGCTAGAGTGAAGTCTGTAAAAGCCGTCCACGAAATATCTAAATTATCACCATCAATATCTAAAGTATCTGCAAATTGTAAATTTGCTCCATTATCAACAGGAGCAGTTGAATCAACGATAATAGAATCAGTTGAACAAGCTGATGTTGTCTCAAGTCCAACATGGTCAATAGCTGTAACAGTGGCCCAGTACTGCCCCTCCGTAAGACCATCAACTATAATAGAGTCAGCAGCAAGGCCCGAAGAAGTAGTTCCGTGAACTGCTTCGCCAGTAATACAAGATGAGTCTTTGTATGTCTTAATTCTATGGTCTACAACATTCATGTCTGTAAAACCATTCCAAGTCACAGCAACATTATCTCCAGTAAAACTAAATCCATTTGTAAATTGAAGATTCGCTGGAATATCAATAGGTGCAGTTGAATCGTAGGTTATAGTTACATCAGAGCTCGTACTTGAAATATATTCTAAAGAAGTAATTCCATCAAAATCGAGTTCTACAGATTTAGACCATAGATGATAGTTGTAAGTTCCATCTGCTCCAAAAAGTGACTGAACCATTCCAGAAGAAGCAACACTTTCACAGCTAATCCATCCAGCATCACCGGCCGATGGCTGAACACCTGTTGTATTTACAAGTAAGTAAGTTGTATTAGAATTTTTGTTAAAGTGTAGTGCTCCTGCCGAACATGAATTATAACCACATGAAGAGATATTCATCGTAGTTGGATTATTCTTAGTCAATACTCCAAGACTAGAACTCATCGTTGGGACAGTAGGATCAGTTTCGATATTAATTGAAAAATTTTGTCCAAGCTCATGCCCAAGCGTTTGTTCAGCATTATTATTATTGTTATCAAAAGCAATAATTTTAAAAGCAGGCTTAGGATGATTTAAGTTTGGAACACAGAATTGTACTTTCTGATTTACGCCATTAGGAATATCTCCAACCAGAGAAAATCCGACGGTGTCATAATCAGGAGTATAATATAATTGAGTCTTCGAAATACCACTAAAATCTTCAGGGTCATCTACAACTGTATATTCAAGCTCAAAGTCTTGCCAACCATTCATCGTTGTTGGAGCAGTAGTTACAAATGAAACTAATGGGGACTTTTCGTCTGGATTAACAAGTCCTTTCACTTCAATCTTTCCAGACAGAGATTCCTTAGAACAAGAAGTTCCAAAAAGCGCAATGGCCAATAAAATGAGTAATAGTTTACTTGTCATAAATTCCAATATTTAAGTTTGCAGATCCTTTAAATTTTAAAGGACTACAGACTCTCCTATCGGAAGAAAATAAAATTAATCTAAACTTTTCCTTAAGTAGCTGAATTAAGGGGATTATTTTTCCATCTCTTTAATAATGAAAAATACTTTCATTCTTGAGTAAATCTATAAAGTGATGCAAATTATGGGCATATCCAATGTGTATTTAGGCACATATTCTTGTCACCTTAAGATAAGAAACCAGGAAGTCTTTATTTATTCTGGAGCTTTTTCGAAGGTTATTAATCCCAACTCACCACTTCTAAAATCTGACAAAACTGCTTTGAATGCTCTATCAAAATCAGCCTCTCCTTTTTTTCGAATAAAGTGACGGTTAAGTGCTATCTCCTCTAAAACTTCTCCAACACTAACTGATAAATTCTCTACTTGATATCTATCTACAAGAGAAGAAGGTCTATATTTTAAAAGGTACTCTACTATAAAACACGCTACCTCTTCTTGTCCCAAAATCTCATCTCTAATAGCATGTGTTGCACATAACCAAAGACCATTTTCTTTAGAGTCAATACGACGAGGCATAATCCCAGGAGTATCTAAGAGCTCAATATCTCCGTCTAGTTTAATCCACTGCTGCGATTGAGTAAGTCCAGGTTTATCACCGCACTTGGTGGCCTTTCGACCTCCAAGAGCATTAATCAAAGTTGACTTACCAGTGTTTGGAAGTCCAACCATCATCATTCTGAACTTTCGAACACTTTCAGAAGTTGCTCCAGATGCAGCTCTATTCTTTGATACAATTTCTTTGGATTTATTTATTATTTCACGAATCGATTTTCTATCTAATGCATTAACAAAGATATAATTCTCTTCATTTTCCTTGAACCAAGCTTTCCACTTTTCAAGTTCGATTGGATCAGAGAGGTTCATTTTATTGAGAACAATAAGCCTACTCTTAGTTCCAATTAACTTTTTTAAATCTTCATTTCCCGAAAGTAATGGAATACGAGCATCACGAATTTCTAAAACAATATCAACCATTTTAAGTTTATTACTCACCTGTTTGGTTGCTTTTGCCATATGTCCTGGAAACCAATTAAATGCTTTCTTATGATCTCTATACTCAGTAAGAGTGACATCTTCGCTATAACTTCTACGTACTTTCTTGGCCATTAGGTCCTCAATATTAATTCAATTTCAAATAGTTAACGGCCAAAGGCCAAGAATTCAACACAAAGGGTAAAAATTGCGAAATAAATACAAACAAATGGAGCTAAATAGCTAAAACTAATCACACATGGTATTTATAAGAATGGAATTTTTAAAAAACTTAAAGCGTTATCCTCTTAATGGACCAAAAGAGCTAAGGGCGTGGGATGCTGCAGATGAGTTAATTCTTTCAAAGAAAGAAGAACTTATTTTGAATCATCCACTCATAATTAATGATAATTTTGGAGCGCTCTGTGTAGGGCTCCAAGAGTTCAGTCCTCTATGTTACACCGACTCCTATGTGTCTTACTCTTCGATACAAAAAAATAGTAATAATTCTGCTAAGGTGATATCAGAATTAGATCAGCTCCCTTGTGATTTCCAAACAGTTATCTTAAGACTACCTAAGAACCTATCTTTTTTTGAAGATATATTAATTCGATTGTCTCAAAAAATGAAAGTTAACACCAAAGTCGTTTGCGCTTCAATGGTTAAGCACATCTCTAAAGGGCACTTTGACTTACTAAATAAATACATAGGAGAAACGACAACTTCGTTAGCTCAAAAGAAAGCGAGACTCATCTATGCAGACTTTAATGGTGTCATTCACAAAAATAAGTATCCACTAAAAGTAAGTATTGAACAATGGAAAGTTCCTCTAACCAATCATAGTAATCTTTTCTCCAGAGAGAAATTAGATATAGGGACACGCTTTTTCTTAGAAAATATTCCAAAAGGTGACTTTGAAAATATTCTTGATCTTGGATGTGCTAATGGCATTATTGGACTCAAGGCCAAACAGTTAAACCCATCAAGCTCCATTACCTTTATCGACGAATCTGCAATGGCCATAAAGAGTGCTAAAGAGAACTACTCTAATCAATTTGACGATAGTGCAGACTTTGTTTGGACGAATTGTCTAGAAGGAAATGAACATAAAAAATTTGACCTTATTCTTTGCAACCCTCCTTTTCATCAAGGAACGACTGTTGGAGATTTTATAGCTATTCAAATGTTTAAAGAGTCTCACCAAGCACTTAAGCCCGGAGGAAAATTAAGGATAATAGGAAATAGACACTTAGGCTACCATGTCAAATTAAATAAAATATTTGGTAATTACACGATAGTTAATCAAAACAAGAAATTTGTGATCATTGATGCACTCAGATAGTAGAGCTATTATTTACTTTGATGGACACTGCGGCCTATGTAATTTCTTTGTAGATTTCTTATTAAAATTTGATTCTAAAAGAGTCCTATTCTTCTCACCTTTACAAAAACTAGATCCGCACCAGTTAGACTTTGAAACTGTTATTTTAAAATTTAATGGTAGAACCTATACAGAGTCAGAGGCCGCGATCAGAGCAATCTCTCTATTACCTGGACCTTGGAAAATTTCTCTATTACTGCTCGTTATTCCGAAAACTCTAAGAGATTATTCATATCGTCTTATATCGAAGAATAGAAATAAACTTTTTAAGAGGTCTAGCGTCTGTAAAGTACCAACAAAAGAACAAAGATCTAGATTTCTTTAACAATTCCTTAACACCTTTCACTTAATTAGGTATAAGAGTACAAATAGGAGATATTATGAATTTTGAAGCGAAGTATAATTTAAGTAAAACTAATTCTAAAACAAATAAAAACACTACAGAAGTTTATATTTATAAAAAATCTGACTCAAAGTTATTTATCAATACAGTCAGCCTGTCTAAATGGGAAGCTGAACTCGCTCTTAAAAATAATCTAACACAACTTTCGGGTTCAACTGGCCCAATAATCTCTGTCCCATTATCTAAATCTAATAAAAAGGAACTTTCTCCAAGCGACTACGCTATAGCAAGAGAAGAAATGGGTCCTTTAATAGATATTCTTTTAAGTAATAATTCTAAAGAAGTTCATATTCACTTCTTAAATCTAGAGGACGACTCGATTAAGGGAGCATTAGTTGGTATTGATTTATCACTCTACTCTTTTACTTCAGATCAAAGTATTGGAAAGGTAAAATTTCTCAAAGATGGAAAAGTACTTACAAAATCACTAGTTTCAAAAGCAAAAGAAATCTCAGTAGCAGTTAATCAGGCCAGACATCTTGTAAATCTTCCTCCTAACGAGCTACATCCTGTCAGTTATGCAAACGCAGTAAAAGCACTCTATTCAAAAAGTAAAACTCTTAAAGTATCTATTCTCGATGAAAAGAAGTTACAAAAAGAGAACTGTAATCTTCTATTAAGTGTGGGGATGTCTTCAAATAACAAGCCACGAATAGTACACATTAAATATAGACCCGTGAAAGCAAAGTCTAAAAAATCAATTGCTCTAATTGGAAAAGGAATTACATTCGATTCAGGTGGACTAGATATGAAGTCTGCGGCAGGCATGAGATTTATGAAAAAAGATATGGGTGGTTCAGCTACACTTGTTGGATTTACTCGCTGGCTAGAGAATAGCTCAGTAAAAGTGAACGTAGATATATATCTGGCTCTCGCAGAGAATGCAGTAAGTGAAAATGCAACAAGACCTAGTGATATTATTACTGCCAGAAATGGTATGAAAGTAGAAATTCACAATACCGATGCTGAAGGAAGACTGGCACTGGCGGACGCAATGGATCTAGCACTAGAGTTAAAACCTGAGATCATGATTGATGTTGCAACTCTAACTGGAGCAGGAAAAGTTGCTCTAGGTCAAGACATTGCAAGCTTATTTTCTAATGATGACAAACTAGCAAATGATCTACAAAGTGTTTCTAATGAAATGGGAGACTTGGTATGGAAGATGCCACTATATCTCCCTTACTACGCTGCACTTAAATCTGAGTTTTGTGATGTATCTAACTCGGCTTCTGGGCCAGGTGGAGCAATTACAGCGGCACTATTTCTTGAGAAATTTGTAGGAAAAACGAAGTGGGCCCACTTAGATATATTTGGATGGACCAGCGGAGCGAAGCCGAGTTTAAAGCAACTTGGAGGAAGTGGTCAGGGTGTAGAAACACTAATTGGATACTTCAGTAAATTATAAATCTACTATAATAATGGTGTAGACACTAGTCTACACCGTCTTTCCACTTAACAATATTTTTTCCCGCATTTTCATGAATGATAAGAATTCGATCGGTATCTAAATTTAATCCGTTACTTTTCATTCCTCTTAAATCAAGTATATGAAACTTCTCTTCCATCATTTTTACAAGTCTAGGATCTTCATCCCAGTTGGCCGGAAGAATACCTTTTTCGAGATCTACTTCTCCAGAGCGAACAATTGTAAATTTTCCAACTTTAAGGTCCTTCTTGCCGAGGTTTAACTTTCCTGTCATAACTACTGGTGTAGTATCAGCATTCTTAACAACCTCAGCAGCATTATCAGAGATATTTCCAAGCCTATTTTGAGCTGCGGCTTGAGCGTGCATAGAATACTCCTTAGCAATACGAGCGTCACTAGACACATCTAAATACAACCCTCTTCCACCAAAACCTTTACCGACATTCTTTGGGCCACCACGTACAGATGCTTCCATCTCCTTGATAGTTCCATGATAGAGATTAAGGTCTTCAAGGTCACCTGCAGCACCTTTAGAAATACTATACTTTGAATCACTTCCAACTTTGGAAAACGTATTTTCAATTAACTTAAAAGAAGAATCTCTACTTGATGCAGGTACTCTATGACCCGATTCAACACTTCTTGGAATTGAGAAACTGTGATTAATAGATTTAATATCATCGCGTAAAGCAAGCTCTCTTATCATTGCTGAATTTCCTGAATAAGAGCCTAGCTCACCAGATTGATACTCAACAACGAAGCTTAATTTCTCGTTTGGAGTTTCTTCGAGTCTCTCTAAGCTATTCGCTGTCATTTTAGAATTTGCTAGTTCAAGCTCTTTTTTAGAAAACTCTCTGTTATGATTAATTTTTACTATCTTTATAGAATCTAATTCATTACTTTTGGCAAAATCTTGAAACTCATCAACAGTGAAAACTTTCTTCTCGCTTGAAAACATTGTTTTCACTTCAACTTCTAAAGTCGCATTCTTTGGAGTTAAAGATAAGGTTTCTAAGTCGGCCTTTCCAATTAGTGGGAATCGATTCCCATCTTTCAAGGCCGAAAGTTCTGATATTTGATCTGAAGATAGTTTAGACTCACTCTTAAGCTTTAAAACGTTCTTTGTCTGTAAGTGTTTAGGGAGAAATTTTCCTAAAGAAAATGTCCCCATTGCACCACCCATACTTGCTGCAACTAAACTCATTGTCATATTATTCAATGTCGATTTACAACTTTCATAACTATCATTTAATTCAGAACTAATTTGTCCTAATGCTTCGGCCTTAGAAATAACTTCTTCACAGTGATCTTTTTCATTATAAAGGTTCTTTATATCAAACCCCATCGCTGTCAGCTCATACCTAATAGTGCCTACCTTCGCTGTTGTCGCAATCTTTTTAGCTGTAAAGAATTTTTGCAATCCTTTGGATAACTTTGAAACTCTAGAGACTGCCCTTGCCATAAGTAGAGGCCCTCCCATTGGAATGGCCAAAACAGCAAGGTCTAAAGCGATTGAATTTATAAGTGAATTTCTCTCGTTAGCATTATATTCTGCAATTAAGCGACACCTCGATGCCTCATTGATGGCACTATCTTTAGTGAAAGCCGCACTGACATAGTAATCTGTTGCAATGTCTCGATTATGATAGAGCTCATCTCTTAGCTCTTCCATATCTTCGACACTTCTATCAATCGAATTAAATCGTCTAATTTTATTTTTTATTTCAGAGTGTCTTTTGTTTAATTTCATAGAAGAGTCTATTGAACTATCAATCGCCTTCTTTAGTCCTGGTAAGTATTGTTCTCTATTAAAGCTCAAAACTTCGTTTCTTTTCTTTTTCAGAACTTCATCAGCATCATCACAAACTTTCCCCTTTGAAGATCTACGATTATTTCGGTGGCAATTTTGAATGGCCCTACGTTGCTTATTATAATTTGTGTTAATACCATCTATTCTTTTTGATATTATTTCAGAAATATGCTTATTTCCAAGAAGAGGATTGGCGGAAATAAGTAAGGCCTTATTCATAAGAAGTGGAGCTAGTTTTTCATTCTTTCTATCTCTACAGGCCTTTAATTTTCGAGAGTTTTCAGGAGTGTTAGACCTACCTACACATCTAGAACTCATATCGATAAGCTGAATTTTATATTCAAGATTTGCCAGTAGATTTATTCCATCAGAAATTTCTTGCTCTTTACTGCTTGTCTTATCGGCCTTAAGATCAGATTTTATTCTCTTATAGTTTTTTAATGTTTGATTAGTTTGAGAGACAATTTTTGAACTTATAATACTCGCAGCATTTATATCTTCATAGTTTTGAACAACTGAATCCTGAAGAGAACCAGATAGATTATCTAACTCTTTTAGCCTCACATTAGTCTGTAAATTCTCAATACAGTTAAATTTTTCAAGCCCTAGAGGATCCTCTTCTTTTTTACAGCTTTCAATTGGGTCTGTAATAAGTCTTGCAAAAAATGCATTAGAACTCGTAACTATTGAAAAAATAATTATTATTTTTAAATAACTCATACCCTATTATATCGGCATAACCGACCAAAAACATAAGATATTAAGTCTTTCTAAGTGACTAAAATTATGCGAAGTTACGTTTAAAAAAAGATCTAGGGAGTTCTAATAGTTCTAATTTAGGTGCCTTGGTTGGGATTTCATCCATGACTACAGCAACAAGAGTTCCCTTATTATGGCCTATTACGAAGACCTCATATTCTTTTTCATCACAGACAACAAGATGCTCACCAAACTTTCTCCACTCATCATCGCTAGAATTTTGATCTGTAAAAATCTCAACTCCTAGTGGCTTTCTAAACCTGTAAGAACATACCATATTGGCCGCAAGAATCATGGACTCATGATGCGAAAGACCTTTTACTCTTGCCTTATTTTGAAAGTAGTCAATTGTATAACTTAATAGAAATGAGTCTTTTTCAGTTAACTTATACAAGTAAGTTTCATGACCCTCAAGTCGATCTTCCCTATTGAGGACAACTGGAGATACAAATGCAAATCCACTTGGGTGAATGATTTTAGCAGTCTCTCCCTCAAGTTTAGAAATTTGCCATGCCCATTCCGTGCTTGGAAAACTTGGATTACCTACTGTTGCCATCTTATACTCCTACTTACTGGCCAGAGCTTCTAGCTCTTCTTTTATAAGTGAATCATCGATCTTAGGTACCAATGCTTCTACTGGTTGAGTAAGAACGTGACCATTTGCAAAGATTGAATCAAGTACACTTAAATCTGCAGCATAGATCCTCTTTTCCATTTCTTCATCTAAGACATTATTAAAATGAACAAGTATATTCTTTGATAATTCAGGTAAGAAAGGCTTCATTACAACTCCTAAGCAAAGAGCATAAATTGAAGAATAGGCTAAAGTCTTACCTGCGGCGTCCACATCAGTTTTAATCTGCGCCCATGGAGCATTTTCCGAAAAGAAGTTATTAGCAGATTGTCCGATACTCATAACCTTTTCAATCCCTTTCTTTATCGAGTATTCATTCACTAACTCATGAAGCTCTAAAATATCTTCTTTTAGTTTATCTGCCCACTCAGAGCTCGAGAAGCCTTCATAGTACTTAGCAGGCATACCTTCGGCCCAATTTTTTTGAGTAAATTTTAAACAGCGATTCAAAAAATTACCAATATTATTTGCGAGTTCATTATTAACCTTGGCCTGTAGTTGCTCCCAGCTAAAGCTTGAGTCTGTAGTCTCAGGTAGGATAGATAGTAAATAGTATCTCAGAGCGTCTTGTCCAAACTTACCGATTGCAACTCCTGCATCGACATAGTGACCAGCTGATTTAGAAAATTGCTTACCTTCTAAATTTAAGAATTGATTTGCAGGAACCTGATCAGCGGCCTTACAAATTCCAGAGGCTAAACTCATTGTAGGAAAAATTACTGTATGAAAAATAATATTATCTTTACCAATAAAGTGAGTTAGTTCAACATCGTCGTTATTCCACCAATCTTTTAGGTAGTCCTCACTAGAGTTTGTCTGCTCAAGAAACTTCTTCGTATTTGAAACGTAACCAATAGGAGCATCAAACCAAACGTAGAGTTTCTTTCCTTCTGTATTAGGAAGAGGAACATCTATTCCCCAATCTATATCTCTAGTAATTGCTCTATCGTGAAGATTTTCTTTGGTAAGGCTATCAACATAAGGATAAACTGTTTTTCTCCAGTCAGACTTTGTTGCAAACCACTGTCTATATTCTTTATGGTACTTAGATAGAAGAATGTAATACTGTGTAACAGTAACTTCTTTAATATTATTTGATCCACATATTTTACAAACAGTTTTCGTTAACTTTATTGGATCAATGAATTCTCCACAATTAGGACACTCATCCCCTCTTGCATGCTCGTAATCACATTTATAGCACTGCCCTTCAACAAACCTATCAGGTAAGTGATTATTACAATCATTACAATATAATTGTTGTGAATCTCTAGGCTCTATATACCCTTTGTCATGAAGAACTTTAAACCACTCAACAACTTCTTTTTCATGGTAATCAGCAGATGTTTGTCCAAAGAAGTCAAAATCTACACCGTACTTTACAAATAAGTCCGCATGTTCTTTGTGCCATTTATTCACATATTCTTGATAATCTTCACCAGTTTTTTTAGCATTAAGCATTATGGCCACACCGTGCTCATCACTTCCACTTATAAATAAAGTCTTATGACCTTGCAGTTTTCTATGACGATTATAAACGTCGCCCGAAAGATATGCTCCGGCCATGTGTCCGAAATGTATAGGTCCATTGGCATACGGAAGTGCCGAAGTAATAAGGAATTTCTTCTGTGTCATTAACTAGCTCCAAATGATTTTTATCAACAGAAAATTTAGCAAAATTGAGAGTATATTGCTATAAGTTCTATCAAAACCAAGAGAGATTTATGGCAATAAAGATACCAAATAAGGCCTTTTTATCATTTAGCTACAAACAGTGCGTTGACACAATGTGGCGAGCGGGTAAACAAATTGAAGATAGCTGGGATTCATCAGAGAAAAGAACAGTTGCTCTAAAGTATATAGCTGATAACTTAAAGACTCTTCACAAGCATGAAGAACCGAAAGTATCTGAATTAGCACAAAAACTAGAAGATTATTTTCCAAAAGATCCAAAATCTATGCAGGATTGGTTAATGATTCTTGAGCGACTCATGAAAAAAGACCTCAGAGATTCTGATTTTCTGGTTAGTACAATTGATGAGTTTGATAAGGCCGAAATAGCAATTTCGCCAATCCACTTAGTTTTAGATAACCTTAGAAGCTCTTTTAACGTTGGAAGTCTATTTAGAACAGCTGAAGCACTTGGTATAGAAATGGTCCATCTATGTGGCTACACACCAACCCCAGAAAACTCTAAGACAGCTAAGTCTGCTCTTGGTACCGACAAGTGGGTAAAATGGAAGAGTTGGGAAAGCACTCTAGAGTGCCTCGAATACCTAAAAGAACAAGGTCATACAATATACGCTTTTGAAACGGAGGCCAATGCTACAAGCCTCTTAGATATTAAGCCAGAAGGTAAATCTGCAATAATTCTCGGAAATGAAAGATATGGGCTTAGCGCTCCGGTTCTCAAAAGGGCCGATGAACTTGTAAAGATTACTTTACACGGGAAAAAGAATTCACTAAATGTAGGAATTTGTGGTGCAATGGCGATCTACCACTTCGTTGAAAATTCCTAGGGTTTTATGAAAAGGCTACTTCTTACAATATCATTCGTTCTTTCAATTAATGCGCTCTCTGCTATGCCTAAATTAAAAGTTGGGGATATTATTCTGCTTGATTTAGATTGCTATAGCTGTCAAGTAATTGAAGATGAAACCAATAGCAGGTTTTCACACTCTGGTGTTGTAATTAGTGATGGAAGAGAATTATATGTGGCCCAATCGCTGTCGAATGTTCACCATCTAAAAGTTAACGACTTTCTAAGAATGACCAAGAAATTTATTGTTAAAAGACCAGTTGTTAATATCGATCGTTTTAAAAAATATCACTGGCAAGTCTATAAAAGAAATTACTATCAACTTCCTTTTGACTATCTCTACTTATGGGATGACGAATCTCTATACTGCTCCGAATTTATCTACAAGTTTATGAATGCTTTAATAGACTTTAAAAACTTTGAGGTAGCGCCTATGGATTTTTCTAATAACTGGAATTACTGGGAAGATCACTTTGGTACAACGCCACCTCAGGATATGCCGGGCATATCTCCTGAGGACTTCAACAAGTCAAAAGACTTTAAACTAATCTACGACTCAGTAAAGTAGTTATTTTAACGATGCTTGAACCATTTGAGACAGTTTTTTACCATCAAATTGACCTTTAGTCTTTGTCTGTAGCTCTTTCATTAATGAGCCCATATTAGGGTTTTCTTGTGAAGATTTTAAAGTATCAATCATGGCCTGAACTTCACTTTCTTCTAATTGTTTTGGTAAAAACTCGCTGAGAACAGCGACCTCGGCCTCTAATTCTGCTCTTTGAGAACTTCCTTGCGGATATAAAGAAATAGAATCTTTTACTTTCTTCGTATAAGAGATCACGATATCAATCTCTGGAACAACCTTTTTGGCAGTATCATTTTCAATAAAGAGCTTTTTTAAATATCTTAAAGCATTGAGACGCACTTTATCTTTGGCCTTCATTGCAGCTATAATTTGCGAACTGACGATATCTTTAATCGAATCACTCATATTCTCTCCTCGATAGTTTATGAACTATCTCAACCTAACTTCATAATGTTTAAAATCAGATGCATCTTTATTAACAGACTTAATTCTTTCAATTTCAAAATACTTCTTAGCAAGCTTCTTATACTTTTTCTTAAATATAGTAAATCTCTTACGCTTTTCTAATATTTCAATAGTATCATCAGCAAATAAGCTCTTATCGTAATTATATTTAATAAATGTAGTCTTACCTAGTCGTAATTTCTTATTTTCCTCTTCAGTGAGAAGTGGGTCAATATGAGTTCTGACCATTCTGTAAGCAACAGTTAACTCAACCGAGTTTTTATCCTTTGACAACTTTAGATCGTTTAGGGCAAGCGGACTATCCAATTTATAGAGAGTAACAACTCTAGGGCCGCCACCATAATCTCCCCCCGCAATTGCATATTCTATTGTAAAAAGTAGTAAAATATTAATGATTATAGTTTTCATTATCACCTTTAATTAGAGAATCTGTTACCATATAAGTAAAGACCTTCTTTCCTTTAGTATTATCCTTAAATTCTTTTGCTATTTGCGCTTTTTGTAAAAATGCCTCTTTATCAATTTGTAACCACTTCTGATAGGCCTGCTCTGGAAGAGATTCAACATAGAGACCTATAAAGTTCTCACCTTTCACTTCACTGTTAACAGGTTTTGCATAACTAGACGATAAAAGAAGACCAGCTCTTTTAATGATCTGTGGATCCAGTTGTACTCGCTGAGAGCCCAATACAATCATACCTTCTGAATTAAAGCTTAGAGCATTAAGAGCAAGCATCTTTTGAAGTATCTCTAGCCCATTTTCTCCAAACTTAAATTGTATGAGTTCTCTAGAAACTGTTCCAGCATCTACAAGAAAGTATATTTCCAGAAAGACTTTATCTGTTAACAACTCTCTTCGAATCTCTTCACTATAGTCGATAGTTGAAACTGGAATTGTGGCCTGATCAATTGATAAACTAACTCTAACTACATCTGGTAACAAAGAAAATAGTTTTTGATAATCAGACTGCCCAAGTAAAATTTTATAAATCTTTAGCAGTGTTATATGACCAGGATTATTTTCCCTACGGCACAATCTTTGAATAGTTTTTAAATGGACCCCAGACTTCTTAGCTAAACTCTTTTGAGCTAGAGAGCGATCTTTAAAATGAGAAAAGTACTCATTAAGATCACTAACTAATTGATCTCTAACAAGATCTTTAGAATCTAGGCTCTGTGATTGTGTAGGCATAGAGAACTTATTTCACAAAATGCATCTTAAAACAATGTCTTCTTAAAGCTCTTACGAATTTCTATGGGCTTAGACTTTTTCTGTTTTGGACATATTTTAGCAAATGTCTCAAATTTCACAAAAACTAGACATTTATGGATATATGTCTCACAAAAACTGGCCGAATAACTGAATTTATTTCTTATTGTTTTTTGTTTTGCGAGGATAAAAAAAAACAAAAGGAGAATTTATGAAAGGTTTATTAATCGCACTAACACTACTAGTATCTTCTGCAGTTTCTGCAGGAACAATTAACTATGATGTTTTTAAAACTCAAAAAACTGTTGAATCATCATCTAACTTAAATTCAATGAGAATTTTTGATTTTAAATTAGCTAAAGTCGTATCATCAAAGACAACAACATCAAGAAGATGTGACACAAGAAGAGCAAGAGACAGACAATTTAACTGTGACGTTGTAACAACAACTTCTATCAATGTAGCTCAAGTTGTATTAAGTTACAGACCGACTGGAACAGTTGGAAGAGATGGAGAAGTTACTAATGGGAAAAAAGTAGAATTCATCACATTTAATACTTCATTAAATGACCTATCAGATGAAGAAATTGAAATCTTAAACTCTAAGAGAACAATCTTCTCTAGCAAAGAGAAATTTGTTAGACTCGCTACTGAGTTATTTGAAGTTTCAACAGCTAGAACAGCAAGTAAGAAACACCTAGTTTCTATCTCTAGAAAATAATGCCTCTAGGCCTCTCAAAGAGGCCTAGAAATTCTGATTTTCAATTCGTTTTATAAGTCTTTCATTCATAATTTTAGGATTAAGACGAAACTCTTCTTGCCTCAATCGTAAAAGAATCTCTTGTTCAATTGATTTAAATATTAATTTTAAATTATTCGTTTTCTCATCATCGGTTTTTGGCCAAAAATTCTTTCCAACAAATTGTCTTACAAGAACAAGAGAAGCATGCTCTTCTGTATAAAGACGGTCCTCAATATCTATCTCTCTCTCACTAAAGCTTCTTGCCATGGCAAGGCTAAACTGTTGATCTGACATCGAAAACGAATAAAGTGCATCGACCATAACTTCTTTATCATTAGCATAGTAAACTGCAACGACATCAGAAAAGAACTCACTATAGTCATTAAGAAGTCTTCTAACTTTATTAAAGCTTCTTTTCTTTAGAGTTAAATCAGCTAGTCTTAACTGATCATCTTCTTCAAGACTCCCTTCTATCTTTCTTTTAAATTCTAGTTTTGATACTTGTTTATCTACTAGATATATCTCTCTATAGAACTCATTATTCTTCAAGAGGTTTGTAAAAATCGCATGTCCATATTCGTGAGCAAGTATATATTCACTAAGGTTCGAATCAGGATAGTACTCACTACCATAATGATTTGCATAGACTAACTGAAGAGGAATATTAATCGATTCTCCATAGTCAAAAGAGGCATTAGATGATTTAAGGCCTATGAATAGCCTAACAAATGGAGGCTCTTCAAAGAAGTTTGAAATATCTTTAATTATACTTTGAAAATAATCAATTTTTTCACAAGTAATAGAACGCTCTTTTATGACATATGCCTGAGAGTGTTCAAAAGTATTCTCCCCACAATGGGTTTGAAATAATGCGAAAGTGTTCGTAATAAAACAAAGATAGATAAATATAGACTTCATAGAGTTACTATAAATAGAAAATTATGAAATGAAGGAATTCTTGTAAAACTTATATGGAGACGAGTGGTATTAGACACTCCACAGAAACTATTCAATATCTGTGGAGCAATAAAATTAATGACTTAGATTTGCTCTAGTACAGTAAGAATAGGTCTCAGAATATCTCTTCCAAGAATTTTACTTCTTTGTGGTGACCATCCATATTTAGGACATGGTAATTTAGCATTATCTTTAAAGGGCATCTCTAAAGTAAAGGCCAAGCAGTTAAATCTATCACTGACAGCATTAGTTGCAACAGTCATATTCCCCTCACCTTTCTTATTCACAGGATAACCAAACTCTGTTTGAAAGTCTGGAGATGAAAGAACAAAAGCTTCTCTAAATAAATTTCCAAGGCGCTCAATTTCATCAGTGAAACTCGCATTTCCCTCACAGCCAGCAACAAAGTTGTACGGAAGATTTTCATCTCCATGAATATCTAAGAAGAGGTCAACTCCCACATCATCCATCATATTTCTCACATGGAAAACCTCTGGGCTTTTCTCTAGACTAGGAGTTTGCCACTCACGATTAAGGTTTATGCCAGCAGCATTCGTGCGTAAATGTCCTCTAAATGAACCGTCAGGGTTCATATTAGGCACAATATAAAAGCTCGCCTTCTCTAGTACTTTTCGAGATATCGGCTCAGCCTCATTGAGTAAGGTTTCTAAAAATCCTTCAACAAACCACTCTGCCATAGACTCACCAGGGTGTTGACGTGCGGTCATCCAAACCTTCTTTTCTCCGCTTCCCACTTTTAATAAAGTCATCTCCCTTCCATCAAGAGTTTCTCCTAAAGAGAAAGAAGTACACTTAACATCTAATTGAGAGCTTTCTAGTAAATCTAAATGCCTCTCATTACTGTAAGGAGCGAAGTAACAAAAACGAGTACTACTGAACTGAGGAGTAAATTCTATGACTAATTCTTTGCCATCAAATGAAGTTGTCTCTACTCTAAACCAGTCTAATTTATCGTAACTTGCAACGGCCTTATAATCTTTCCAACCAGGGACATAAGCACTCTCGTGTGCGTTCATAATTCTCAACTTAAGCTTTGTTCCAGGAGTAGCTTGCACTTGGAAGTGAAACCATTGAAAGAAGTCTGATTGGTGATCTTTTTTAATTTCTAATTGGATATTATTTGGGTCAGAGCAATCTAATACTCTAATATTTCCACTATCAAAGCTGTCTGTAATTTTAATCATAAACTATCTCCTGATGGGCGATAGTTTATGATTATTTTGATAAAAAGTCAGATATTTTTTAAAGAGAGTCTGCCGCAGACCAGTAGGCTTCTTCAATTTCAGTTACACAGTCTAAAACATTGTAATAAACCATATCAGAAAATACATGATACTTTGTTTCATCAAAGAGAGACTCTTTTGATTTTACATCAGTAATTGTACAAGTTTGTTGCCAGTGAATTGAAGAATATTCATAATCTTCAACGATATCGATATTTAATTTAGTCTCTACTTTTTTCTTTTGAGTAAGAAACTCTTCTCTTGTTGTATATTCATCATAATAGAACTCTTCAATCAATGTAAGATCGACTGTACAAGTCTCATTTTTTAAATCACAGCTAAAGTTATCTACAGACCAGTTAAAGTCTCCCTCGCACCAAGTATCTCCACAGATATTATCCAGATCCGTTGATAAGTCATAAGATTCAGTACTTGTTAAATCATTTGCAAACACCTGAAAACTTGTTGAAATAAATAATATCAATGCCAGTAACTTCATAAAAACTCCTAAAAATTAATTTAGAAACTTCTATCAACTCACTTGTGAAATTTGAATTAGAATAATTAGATACTATCTATATTACAGGCCTTCCAAATTGAAAGGCCTGCATAACGAAAATTATAAAGAAGCTAGAATAGAATTAAAAGTTTCACTTGGTCTCATGGCCAGAGAAACTTTTGCAACGTCACTATGGTAGTAGCCACCCATATCGATCTTAACACCTTGAGCAGAATTAAGCTCTTCTACAATTTTAGATTCATTCTCAGTTAACTTCGTAGCAACTGGAGTAAAGATATCTTTTAAAGCTTGATCCTCAGTTTGCTCTGCCATTGCCTGCGCCCAGTACATTGCAAGATAGAAGTGAGAACCTCTATTATCAAGTTCTCCTACTTTTCTAGAAGGAGACTTATCTGTTGCAAGAAACTTATCATTAGCTTTATCAAGCGCCTTGGCCAAAACCAGTGCTTTAGAGTTATTTGTTTTTTGCCCAAGGTCTTCAATTGAAACGGCCAGAGCAAGGAACTCTCCTAGAGAATCCCATCTTAAATGATTTTCTTCAACAAATTGTTGAACATGCTTAGGAGCTGATCCACCGGCACCTGTTTCAAATAAACCACCACCAGCAAGTAATGGAACAATTGATAACATCTTGGCAGAAGTTCCAAGCTCTAAAATTGGAAATAAGTCAGTTAGATAGTCTCTTAAAACATTTCCAGTGACAGAGATAGTATCAGTCCCGGACTTTACTCTATCGAGAGTATATTTAATTGCATCTTCTGGAGAAAGAATTTTAATCTCTAGTCCAGTAGTGTCGTGGTCTTTTAAGTAAGTATTAACTTTCTCAATAAGGCTAGCATCATGGGCCCTATCTTTAGAAAGCCAGAAGATAGCTGGATTTCCAGTTGCTTTAGCACGATTCACACCAAGCTTAACCCAATCCTTGATTGCAACATCTTTTGTCTGGCACATTCTGAAAATATCTCCAGACTCTACATTATGTTCCATCAAAGTTTTACCTGATTCATCAATCACTTTAACAACACCATTAGCGCTCATTTCAAAAGTCTTATCGTGAGAACCATACTCTTCTGCTTTCTTGGCCATTAAACCAACATTTGCAACATTCCCCATTGTCTTAGGATCAAATGCTCCATTCTTCTTGCAGAACTCAACTGTTTCTTTATAGATCCCAGCATAACAACGATCCGGTATAATAAACTTAGTGTCTTTTAGTTTTCCATCAGGTCCCCACATTTGACCAGAAGTTCTAATAGCAGCCGGCATAGAAGCATCAATAATAACATCACTTGGTACGTGAAGGTTAGTAATCCCCTTATCAGAATCAACCATTGCCATGGCAGGACCATTATCAAGAGCGGCCTTAAGAGCCGCTTCAATCTCAGACTTCTTAGCAGCATCAAGCGAGCTTAATTTACTATAAACATCTCCAAGACCATTATTCGGATTAACTCCAATCTCTTTAAACTCTGAGGCATATTTTTCAAATACATCAGCAAAGAAAGTACTAACTGCGTGACCAAAAATAATTGGGTCAGACACTTTCATCATTGTTGCTTTCATATGTATCGAATAAAGAACGTCTTGCTTCTTAGCATCTTCAACTTGTTCACTTAGAAATGCTCTAAGAGAGTTCTTATTCATGACAGATGAATCAATAACTTCACCACTCGTTAGCTCTGTTTTTTCTTTTAAAACCGTTGTTTTTCCATCCTGCGAAGTAAATTCAATTCTTACGTTCCCAGCACTTGGCATCACATATGATTGTTCAGATCCAAAGAAGTCATTTTCGCTCATATGTGAAACGTGCGACTTAGAGTCACTCTTCCACTGCCCCATAGAGTGAGGATTATTCTTTGCATATGTTTTAACTGGTCCAGCAACTCTTCTATCAGAGTTCCCCTCTCTAAGAACAGGATTTACAGCAGAACCTAGAACTTTTGCATATCTAGCTTTGATATCTTTCTGCTCATCATTGCTAGGGTTTTCAGGGTAATTAGGTATTTTATATCCTTGAGATTGTAATTCAGAGATGGCCTCGTTTAGTTGAGGTAGAGATGCCGAAATATTTGGAAGCTTCACTATATTTGCTTCAGGAGTTTTTGCAAGTTCTCCTAGCTCACTTAGAGCATCAGACATTTTTTGCTCAGTAGTTAAATTCTCAGGAAAGCTTGAGATAATCCTTGCAGCAAGAGAGATATCTTTTGTCTCTACATTGATATTGGCAGTAGATGTAAATGCTTTAACAATAGGAAGTAAAGATTCTGTTGCTAATGCTGGTGCTTCATCAGTTTTTGTATAAATGATTTTAGACATGAGTTACCTTTGAAAGAGTGTGAAAATTAAGGGAATAATATAATAAAGTGTTATTTTTATAAAGGTGCCATGCACCTTTTCGCTGTACTTCATCAATAAAATTATTCAATATCAAAGAGTATTATTGTATTTTATAAATAAAACTCGACAACGCATAGTGGCATCAAGCCCTTTTCAATCATTTAGTCGAGAAAGTCATTGATATCCAGTATGGTATATATGATGGCCAACCAATAAATAGGACAGGAGATGGGCAACCCATTTTCACATTTAGATGACAAGAAATTGATGGAACTTTATCAAGCAGATGAGTCTCAAGCTTTTCAAGTTCTATATGAAAGACATCAATCCAAAGTCTATACTTATTTATATAAGCGTCTATCCGATACAAACTCCATAAATGATATCTTTCAAAATACCTTTTTGAAGTTTCACAAAGTAAGATTCAAGTACGACCCTAAATATGAAGTTCTTCAATGGATTTATACAATAACTAGGAATGAGTTCCTAGACTACGTCAAAAAGAAGAAGGTTGAAACGACTGAACTTCAAGAAGAACTTCTCATCCTAGAGGAAGAGAGTTCTGAGAAAATCGATATAAATCTAGAAAATGCTTCTTTAAGCTCTAATGAAAAAAAAGCAATAGATCTTAGATACTTTTCTGATAATGAGTTTGAGGAGATTTCAATTTTACTCAATACGAGTAGCTCGAATGTAAGAAAAATCATCTCTAGAGGCATAGGCAAACTCAGAAAGAAGTATCTAGCAGGAGATTCAAATGAATAAAGACTATATTAGTTTTTTAAAAGAAGATCAGATGAGTCCGCCTAAAGAGCTTTCTAAGACCTTAGAAAATACTATCATGACAGAGCTTCACCCAACTCATGTAAATGTTTTTTTCAAGATTTTCTTGGTTCAACTTTTTGTAGGAATGATAACTCTTCTAATATGCCCTCAATACCACTTGAGTTTTACCTCAAATTACGAAGTATTTCACTACTTCCATCATAATTTCGGTGCAATCATTTGCATGCTTATTTGTGGTGCAATCTTCATGGGACCATCAATGTTATTTGCGGGCTTAATTATAAGTCGTAGTGAATTAAATCTTATACTAAAAACAAATGGATTATACTTTGTCTCATTACTCTTAATTTCTTTAAGTGTATTTCTATTAGCAGGTGCAGATATTTTTATGATGACAAGTCTATTTTGGATTTTGGGAGCGCTAAGCTCTTCTTTTATTGGAATATTTTGCGGACATTATTTAAGAAGTAGAGTTGAGCAAATATAAAATTTGCTCAACCATTTTTTTAGTGAACCATTTTCTTTAATTTAGAAAGATCATAACCCTTATACTTTAGCTCGTCTAAAATCGTCTGGTAAAGATATTCATCCATAACCTTAGTTCTAGAGAGAATCCATAGAGTCTCCATTTTTGGGTCACTTACAACTGAGTATTGGTAGTCTTGCTCATCAAGCATTATTACCCAATACTTTCCTTCAAGAAAAGGTATTCTGATAAATGGTAAGAAAAACTGAACTGATAGCTTCGCTCCTGTTTCCTTATCCTTTACCCTTGCTGTTCCCTTAGCAATTTTAAGTTCACCATCTGGGCTAAATTTTCGACAAGAGTTTATAACTCTAATATTCCCACTCTTTTTTAAAGAGTATTCAGCAGAAACAGCTGTGCAATCCTTTTGAAACCATTGCGGATAAGATGCTATTTCATACCATTTACCTAGGTATCTATCTAACTCCACTTTCTCAACTGTTTCAACTTTAGCATTAACGCTGAAACTTAACGATAACAATAACAACAACATAAATTTCATAATCATTAACTCCTAAAAAACAGCCCAAACTTCTTTGAGCTTCGATTTTATATTTAATGCATTCTTCAGTGCACTTTCAAGATCTGGATATTTAAAGACAAACCCTTTTTCTAAAAACTTCTGAGGCTCTACATTTTGTCCCTCTAGTAGAATCTCACTCATTTCACCAAATAAAATTTTCAAAGAAAGAGACGGAACAGGTATAAAAGTCGGCCTTTTAATAAGTTTTCCAAAGATATTAGTGAACTCACTATTAGTCACAGGTGTTGGTGCAGTTGCATTCAAGACTCCCTCAATGTCGTCATTTTCAATTGCCTCAATATACATACGACAAAGGTCATTGATATGTATCCAACTCATATACTGCTTACCACTTCCAAGGCGCCCACCTGCTCCTAGATAGAAGGGCATTTTCATCTTGGCCAAAGCTCCACCATCGCCTAAAACAATTCCTGTTCTTAAGGCCACTTTTCTAGTATCACCAAGATCGCTAGCGAGTAATGATTCTTCCCATTTTGAGCATACATCACTTAAATAACCACTACCTCTTTCTGAGAGTTCATTTAAGACTTCACTTCCACAACTTCCATAAATACCGATGGCCGAAGCTGTTACAAAGGATTTAAGCTTTAGTGAATTTTCTTTTATTTCATTGAGTAGTAATTGTGTCCCCATAACTCTTGAGTCCAAAATTAACTTCTTACGCTCTTGCGTCCATCTGGCATCAGCGATTCCTGCACCAGCTAGGTGAATAATCGAATCAACTCCATCTAGAGCTCCCTGTTCAATATACCCAGTGGACACATTCCAATTAAAGACCTCAATTGATTCATCAAAATTACTCTTAGATCCTGTTGTCAGAACTCGTATCTTATATTTTCCTAGTCTGGTTAATTGATCGATTAAACTTGAACCTACAAAACCGCTAGCACCAGTAATTAAAATATTCATAAGAACTCCTTTACACTAATATATAAGATTAATTGTTTAAAAGCATTCCACAAACCCTATACATGTTGTATAATTAAGTATGTCTATATACTCGATATCCCAAGTGTCTAAAATTACAGAAATCCCAGCCCTTACACTAAGGGCCTGGGAAAACCGCTATCAAGCAGTAACACCTAATAGGTCGACTTCTGGATACAGAGAATATACTAAGTCAGATATCAAGAAGCTTCGTTATCTAAAGGCCCTTACAACACAAGGCCATTCAATTAGTAAGGTCGCTAATAAATCTATTAAAGAGTTAGAGGCACTCATTAAAGAATATGAAGGCCATTCTTACATAATCAATGAAAAGGCACTGAATACCTTAAAAGAATCTGAGATAGAAAAAATAGTAGAAGGACTTCTTTTAGCACTTAAAGAATATAGACTTGAAATTATTACTCATGAGTTAAAGAAAATAAAATTAAACCTACGTCCAAAAGATTTGGTCTTTAAAGTACTATCTCCTCTATTACAAAGAGTCGGTCAGATGGTTTATGATGAACGACTGAGTATTTCTCACGAGCATGCTCTATCAAGTATAATAAAGTTTCACATTGGTCAGTATATCTATAGTGAGTATGAATCATCATCGGGGCAGAGGCAGAAAATTGCACTAACAACAATGGAGGGAGAATTACATGAATTTGGAATTCTACTCGCAAGTCTTTTATGCCTTGAATATGATCACGAAATAATTTATCTTGGACCTAATCTACCTCCCCTTGCTTTATTAGAAACAGTGAAGGCATTAGATATTAGTACTATTATTATTGGAACTCATTATTCAGCAAAGAAAAGTTACTCTAATAACCTGACAGAATATATTCGTACGATTACATATAATATTAGTAAGTCTCAGAAGTTGATACTTGGAGGTCCAGGTAGATATAACAAAGATCAATTTAAAAATACAAAGAACTTATTGCCAATGGAAAGTTTCATTGAGCTAGATAAGTATCTAGCCCAACTGTAATAAACTAGAGATCAGCAGCTCTTTTTGCTTGAATTCTTAATTCAATTGTAACTTCTGAGCCTACTACAGGACCGGCCTCAACAACATCATTCCACTTCAGCCCAAAATCCTCTCTTTTTATTGTTGTGGTTGCTTTAAAAGCAATTCTCTTTACATCATAAGCTTCAACAGCTCCAAGATAAGTAGTATCGAGAGTTACCTTCTTTGTTACACCGGCCATCGTTAGATCACCTTCAATTTTTAAATTTCTATTATCCTTTGAAGCGACTCTTGTAGAAACAAAGGTTACTTTTGGAAATTTTTTGACATCAAAGAAGTCTCCACTTTTTAAGTGTTGATCCCTCTTTTCATTACCCGTATCAATTGTCGAAGCATCGATAGATGTTTTAATTTTCAACGAGCTCTTAGCGTTACCTTTATCCCTAGCATCAAAGAAAATATCTCCAGAAAATTGCGTAAACTTTCCTTCTACAGTAGCTATAACAAGGTGGCTAATTTCAAAGCCGACCTTGGAATGAGCAGTATCAATAATCCATTTTTCAGACTTTGCTTGGGCGCTAAAAGTAATTGCTAGTAATAGTGATAATATTAGTTTTTTCATATGTTCTCCATTATTCAAATTTAATTCTTTCTATTTCATTTTCATCTATAATAATTTGCTGACAATCTTCTTTATTACTAATCGCCTCCCATAAAGAGTACACTCCGCGAGGAAGCTCTAACTCACTTATATCTTGACTAAAAACGGCCCACTCTAGCTTAGAAAGATATGAGATATAATTGATTTCTTTTAGTTCTTCCCTATTTGCAAAAAAGATACTTAGAGAGGCTCCATAGTTATTAAGATTTTCACTTTGGGGAGGGTATTCATCTAAGTAATGAGCTACGAAGAAATTAAAATTTCTATCTCCTAAAATTTCACAGCTAATTGGAAAAACTTCTTTTAAATGTTTAATATGTCCCATGAGAAAATTATTTCTATAAACCCATAGATTTTCTCTGGTTGCCTTATCAATGTGTATATCTTCCAAAGAAGCTGATCGGTTTAAAATCAAGTTTGCAAATTCATTGAGTTCAATATTCTTACTCATTGTAAACTCTCTATAAGACGATTTCTCTGGCCGAGTAATTCATCAAGGGCCGGTATATTATTATCTCTTTCATAGACAAGAGGAGTGTTTTTTAGCTCTTTACTATACTCACTCGCAAGAAGTAAAACCTCATTATCAATATTTGTTCCATGTGTATCAACATAGAGATCATCAATCTTTTCAGCCCCAGCAAAATGGCATTCTCCAACAAGATTCCAATTTATATTTTCTAAATATTCTCTACTACTTTTGGCCAGGTTCTTTTCATTAACCCATATATTATTAAAATCCAAAAGGATTTTTGAGCCTGCTCTACGACTAAGCTCATTTAAAAACTCATACTCACTCATTTCACTATTATTAAATTCAACATAATATGACAGGTTCTCTATAAGAAGAGACTTCCCAATGACTTCTTGTACTCTTGCTACTCTTTCAGTGACATGATCTAAATACTCCTTTGTAAGTGGGAAAGGGAGTAAATCATGAAAACAAATATTCTTATTCTTTTGAAAGCATAAATGATCTGAAATCAAAAAAGGATCAAACTTATGCATAAGTTTTTTTACAGTGTTTAGATAAGAGATATTTAAATCATCCTCTCCTGCGAGATTCATCCCAACACAGTGAAAAGAAATTTCATAGTTCTCTCTTACCTTTAATAATTTCTCATGATGAGGTCCATGTGAGTGATAATTGTCTACAATGACTTCAACAAAATCAACACTTGGAGAGCGATCTAAAAACTCATCAATAAACTCGAGGCGTAGGTTTAAACCTACACCTCTAATTTTGTCAGACATTAATTTACTTTTTTAGACTTATAAACAACTCCACCAGCTAGTTTTTCGCAAACACCTTGTGGAACATATACCCACTCTTTAGGATCATTATCAACCTTCGCTTGATTGGCACAGTCATGTCCGTTTGCGCCACAATCATTGGCACCTTTTTTAGCAATTCCTCTACACTTTACAATAGTGTCTCCACTTTTTGCCCACTTTGGTGCGGCCTCTACATTACTTGTAGTTGATACTGTTACTAGACCTGCTACTGCGACTGATAATAAAAGTTCTTTTTTCATACTTTGCTCCTTGTTAGTTATTACTTAGTTACTTAGATCGATTTTTTGTTACACTTATTATGCACTTTTTATAAAATATATGTAATTAAATGTATTTAGGAGCAAATGTAGATCACTTGTCTAAGTAACTCTTGTCTAAGATACATCCATACTTCAAGTCGTCATACCTAGCGACAGTATCTGCCAAAAGAAAACTTGCTGTGACTTCCTTCGTGCTATTTCTAACTTTGAAGTTAGGGGTTACAAATTGCTTCGATTGTTCATAGCAATTATCTTCACTTCTTTTAACTACGAATAAACATGAACAATACTCCTTAGCAAAATTCGCCGATACCACATAACGAAACTCGCAAGACTGAACTAAAACCAGTGTTATAAGTAATAATATTTTTCTCATCTATTTTTCCAATGAATTAATTAAGAGTTTAAAAAGATAGTCCTTATCTAAGGCCTGTGACTTATCTTCTGCAGTTCTGACAACAATAAGATCAAGAGAAGGTATAATCGCCAACATTTGTCCATGATGCCCTAATGCCATATAGAGGTCTTTAGGAGCACTTGGATACGGACGAGTAGTTTTCTTTGAAAGACTAGGTAGATTCAACCACCACATTGCACCGTAACTTTCCCCATTTGCTGTACCCTCTAGATAAGTCTGCTCAAAAGCAGGGGCCATTGAGCGTGAAAAGTTAACCCATTTGGAACTAATAATTTCATTGTCATTAAAGCTTCCATTTTGTAGATAGAGCTGACCAATCTTTGCAAGATCCAAGGGTCTTAAATAGAGGTAAGAACTACCAACAAATGTTCCACTTAGATCCCTCTCCCAAACGGCTTCACTAATGCCTAGAGGTGTGAATATTTTCTCCCATGGAAGATTAGCGTAATTATCAGAATGGGCGATTCTATTTTTAATAAAACCCATTAATAAATTTGTTTCTCCTGAAGAATATTTGAAAGTGGTATTAGGAGGAGATCCAATTTTGACTTTAGAGGTGTAGCTGGCCATATCTTTGTGACCAGACGTATAGAGCATTTGAATAACATTACTATCAAGTGGATTATTCTCATACCCCTCATTCCATGCAATACCAGAACTCATCTGAAGAAGGTTTTTAACAGATACTTCACCCAGACCAGGATAATATTCAGATATTTTGTCATCTAAAGAAACTCTTCCCTCTTTGATTAAAATACCTGTTAGCAAACTCGTTACGCTCTTACTTATAGACCAAAGTAGGTGAAGAGATTCTCTATTATAGCCGTTTGCGTAATTTTCTACGACAATATGTCCTTTATGAATAACAACAAGCCCGTCAGTTTTATATCCTGCTTTAGTATCAAAGGCGTATTCTAACAATTCACTATAATTACTAACAGTACTACTAAAAGCACTCCTAGAATTAATCAAGAACACTAAAGCTAAACAAATCCTAAAAAAATATGACATCGGTTGCCTCTCTAAAAAACAAATTGTATTGTTACACTATATGTATTCTTGTAAATTTTTACTGATTGGTAAAATTCTTTTTTTAATAATTATCTCTAACTCATCTGCATATGAGTGGAAAGAGCAATTAAGTAACTTAACAAGTAAATATAACTTTCCGTTTAAAAATGGTCATATGGCCACACTGCAGGGCAGCTGTAACAAACCTAAGTATAAATATTCTGAAATGCCTGGAAAAGTGCATACATTTAAAGTCTATCAACCAAATATCGCCAAGAAAAAATTTAAGATAAAAGGCGCATTTTTAGAAAGTGAGAATGGTCAGTACAAACAAGCACCAATTGCCTATTTCATTCCTGGAGCATTTTCAAACCTAGATATATCCCAAACCAAGAGATTTATGCATGACTTAGGCAAGCTTGGATATCATGTCTTTATTTTTCCTAACCCTTGGGGAACAGATTTTATAAAAACTAAACTAAGAAAACCTATTGGAAATGTTGAGGACGAAGCTAAATCAATATTTGAGCTTTTAAAAAGTGCTCATCAAATAGCACAAGAATTTAATATCTCTAATGGTCAATCAAGATTAGTAGGAGTTAGCTACGGAGGATTTATATCTGCAGCAGTATCAGCTCTCAATAGTGAGCAAAACAATCCCCTTCAGCTCATAGATACGACAATTATATCTCCACCAATAGATTTCTCTAAGACACTAAAGAATCTCGACTCACTTGTTCTTAGAAATAAAGAAACTCTGAAATTGAATCTATACAAACTCTACTCTAGATATTCGAAGATTTGTAAGTTTGAAAATGACTCTAATGCCTCAAAAGAAACTCTTCAAATAGCAGAAGGACTTGTTATCAGAGGAGGTTTTTTTGATGAACTTATTAATAGTGTTACTAAATTTGACTCCATCTTTGAGCTAAAACTTGTCCCTGGTCGTATTTTTAGAAAGCTGAGTCGTTCCTATAGAGAGTGGAGGTATTCTTTTACATTTAAGAAATACTTTCAAACATATGCTCCAGATAATCTAAGGGTTATAGAAAGTGAGAAAGGTAACTTATACTACTGGAAAAACAGGGCCATTGAATCAGGTTATGACAATTTTAGATTCTTAATTGCCAAGAATGACTTTTTAAACTCACAAGAAGATATAGAACAAAATGAAGATACCATTATTCTTCCAACCGGAGGCCACTTTGGCTTTAGACATCTGCCTTGGTTTTCAAACTTTCTAAAAGACTCTTTTAATATAGACGACTTAAACTAATCCTCTAAAACCTTCTCCATTCTAATATCATCCCAAAACTTGTCATCCCATTTTGTAAATTTTGGAATTCTAGAAAACTGCTTAAAGCCACACTTTTCATAGAATTTCTTTGCTCGAATATTAAATTCAAAAACACCTAACTCCATTCTACGCAAACCGACATCTTTAGTAAGCTCTTCTAAGAAATCCATTGCCCTGCTTGCAATATCTTTTCCCCAAAAGTCCCTATCCCAAATTGCGATTCCGATCCACCCACTTTCCTGATCTTTCTTTAATAGATGAGAAGGGTTAATCATTAAAGAAATATCTCCCACAATTTTTTCATCAACTTTAATGAGATAAAAAAACTGGTATTCAGAAGAACTTTGGTAATAGTGCACCAATTGTTCTTCTGTTCTTATAGGTTCATTAATTTTTTCATTTTTTGGAATTATGAGATGTCGAATACTTTCATCATTTTCTTTTACGAGTAAAGCTTCTAGATGTGCTTTATTACTAATGTCGACTTCAACAAAATGAATATTCACAACTAAGGCTCTTTATAGTCCCCAGGATTTATCCACTTTTTAAATCCTAAGAACCAGTTCTCTAAATAAGAGGCCGAGTTTCCGGACTTATAAACTACATCCTCGTGGTAAGATTCGTCTTCCATCTTTTGGACTTCTTTTTCAATTGAAGTAAGATCTATTCCCTTCATCACAATAGACTCAACTTTTTTGAAGGCAGCTTTCTCATCTTCATCATAGAGCCCATCAATATTTCCAATCACACGAATTTGATGCATTAAAAAAGCGAGATCTTTCTTATCTGTAATAAGAGGTAGTATGCTCTCTATATCGACAGGCTTTTTCAACTCTCTTTCCAAAGTCTCAAGTTGCTCTTTTGAAAACTTAACAATGCGAGCTCGCTCAGAAAGCCATAGTTTCTCTTCCTCAGAATGTCTTCCATCAATTGAAATAATTGCAAGACATGCTCGCCACATATTAAACTTACTATCGCTAATTTCATTCTTTAATTGAGACATTCACTCCACCTTTAAAAATAAATATAAAAAATTGTAACACAAAATTAATCAGATATTAATGCAAAATTCTGATATTATTAGTCATGGAAATCGGACTATTCTTTCTAGGCCTTACGGCTTCATTCTTCTTTACCTTCTCTCTATACCTACTATACCTCAAGCTCTACTACACTAGATATGGAAGAGTTATTACAGGTAAAATTGTTGCCATTGAAAAATATGAAAGTATCGACTCTAAGAGGAGAAAGTCTGCCCTGTATAGAAGTCTAATAGAATTCTCATTCAATGGAGAAAAATTTCACCTGTACGGCCCAGGCAGTAATCACTTTCTTCACAAGATTTCTCAAAAGGTTAAGCTCTATAACTTAAGTAAAGGAGCAGAGTACACCCAATATTTCAGTATTGTTAATAATATATTTATAATTGCATTCGGCCTAGCTAGCATTATTTCAATATTTATATATATTTCAAATATTCAACATAAATCAGCGCTAGCAACACACCTCTTAATTTACAGCTGCATCTACTTTCTTATCTATAAAATATTAGAAAGGAAATCATTACTAAATAAACTGAAGGATGATCTTTTAAGAACAACTCTAGTTGATATAAACAATAGAAACTATCTCGATTGTTATACGAGCAATATTCAAATAGAAAATGAAAAAGGTAATTACACAATATTAAAATTAGTTATAACTCTATCTTTTATCTCCTTCATGGTTATCATTGGATATCTAAGCTGGAATAAAACACCAATATCGCATCAAGAAATTTTTATAGATTTCTTAAAGTCTCCTAAAGATTATCTCGAGCTTGCGAGAGTATTAAAAGGAAAATCCCCTTTAATAGGCGTCATCTTCTCACTATGTACAAACCTACTTTGCCTATTCAGCGTTACACAAACATTACGCAACCATCGATAGTCCTTGATATTATTCTCATATATAAGAGATACTATATTATCAAATAAACTACGGTGG
The DNA here is from genome assembly GCF_004006665.1 of Halobacteriovorax sp. HLS. NCBI lineage: Bacteria > Pseudomonadati > Bdellovibrionota > Bacteriovoracia > Bacteriovoracales > Halobacteriovoraceae > Halobacteriovorax > Halobacteriovorax sp. HLS. The sequence continues at coordinate 160,972 of NZ_QOCL01000009.1, read as the reverse complement.
AGTGCTCAATGAAAGATAAACCAAAAATTGGAATTAGCTCCTGCCTACTTGGCAATAATGTACGTTACAACAAAGGTCATACTAGAGACTCATGGATTGTGAATGAGTTAGGAAAGTATGTGGACTTCTATCCTATTTGCCCTGAGGTAGAGATGGGTCTTGGAGTACCTAGAGAAGAGATATATCTCAACTATGAAGGTAAAAATAAGAATAGCATCAAAATTCGAGGAAGAAAGAGCCATCTAGATTATACTGATTTGGCAAATGAGACCTATAAGTCAATTGCACCGCCCATGGCCTTAAGTGAATTAGATGGCTTTATCTTTATGAGAAAATCTCCTAGTTGTGGAACTGACAATGTAAAAACGGTTGAAGTAAGCGGTGATGGTCCCGTGACTTTTAATACAGGCTTATTTGCAAAGTTCGTTATCGATTTCTTCCCCAATCTTCCTTATATAGACAGTGGGAGAATGAATAATTCGCAATTAAGAGAGAACTTCATGAAGCGAGTATTTGCCTCATTCAGATTCAAGAACTTAAATAGAGATATTGCTTCTCTCCAAGACTTTCATAAAAGGTATAAGTATATCTTGATGGAGCACTCTCCAGCAAATTTAAAGACGCTAGGTAATCTCGCAGCAGGAAATGACATGAAAGATATTGAGTTACACTTTGACCAATACGAAAAAATCTTTCAAAAAAGCCTTGAAGCTCCTCCTACTCAAGGAGGTAGATTTAATGTTCTTCAACATATTATGGGCTATTTAAAAAGAGATTTATCTAAAGAAGAAAAAGTTCATATATTAAATCTCTTTGAAGACTATAAGAAAAATTATCATTTGCATGCCGTTCCAAAGAGTCTTTTTGAATTCTTTATTGCTAAATTTAATGTTACTTACCTACAAGATCACTACTACTTTAATCCTTATCCAAAAGAACTTAAAATTCACCAAAGTATCGCATAATGGAAAAAGTTAAAGTAAATATATTCTGGTTTCGAAGGGATCTAAGACTAAATGATAATAGGGCCTTATACTTTGCTCTTTGCGAAAATACCCCTGTTATACCTATCTTTATCTTTGATCCTGCAATCCTAGATAAATTAAAAGACAAAGAGGATGCCAGGGTTGAATTCATACTAGAGTCACTACAGCGGCTAAAAAATGAGCTACATAAATACGGTAGTGATTTAGAAGTTTTCCATGACTCTCCTGAAAACGTTTTTTCTTACCTTTTCAAAAATTATGAAATTGAAAATATCTTTTCTAATAAAGACTACGAAAGCTTCGCTATCACAAGAGACAAACGAATTCAAAAGATGTTTAGTCGAGCAAATTTTATTCAATATAAAGATCAATGTATTTTTGAAGAATTAGAAATTATAAAAAAAGATGGAACCCCATATACTGTCTTTACTGCTTATAAGAACAAGTGGCTTGAACAGATTACCCCCAATGATATGGCTTCAATTAATACTGTCAAAAAACTTGGTAATCTTTACTCTTTTGAATCCAAAAGCTCTATAAATCTTTCTGATCTAGGACATAGAGAAACTAAGATTAGTCCTCCAAAAAGAGTTATAAGAAAGTCGAAACTTTTGAACTATCAAGAAACAAGAGACTTACCAGGGATCAATGGAACATCAAACCTAAGTGTTCACTTACGATTTGGAACAATTAGCATTAGAAAATGTATTCAAATTGCAATGGAAACAAATAAGACCTGGTTAAGTGAATTGATCTGGAGAGATTTCTTCATGCAAATTCTCTATAACTTTCCTCATGTTGAAAAAGGTCCATTTAAAAAGAAATACGAAAAAATTCAATGGTTAAATAAAAGAAGCGAATTTAAGAAATGGTGTGATGGAAATACTGGTTATCCTATAGTTGATGCAGGAATGAGAGAGCTTAATACGACAGGTCTTATGCATAATAGAGTGAGGATGATCACGGCCAGTTTTCTTGTAAAGCATCTTCTTATCGACTGGAGATGGGGTGAGAAGTATTTTGCACAAAAGCTACTTGATTACGATAAAAGTGCTAATAATGGAAATTGGCAATGGGTAGCAGGAACAGGATGTGATGCATCCCCTTACTTTCGGGTTTTTAATCCTTACACTCAACAAAAGAAGTTCGATCCGGAATTTAAATATATTAGAAAGTGGGTCCCAGAATTTGACTCTGAAGATTACCCCCCTCCAATGGTTGATCATAGTACGGCCTACCACAGGGCCATACATATTTATAAAATATCACTTAATGAAGCGCTGTAATTTCTTATCTGTTAATGAGTATTTAAGAAAATTCAATAAATCTCTTCTTTCCTGAGTAGATAAAGTAATTACTCCACTACGAACTAGAGGATGAGCTGCATTTTTCTTTTTAAAGTTCATATAACGATCTGTCTCAACAAAGAGTTGTTCACTATATACATTTGTAAGATTCGAAAGCCAACGACTATCATAATTATCAATTGACCTAGCACCTTCAATATAGTGGTCCACGACCTTTTCTAAAGTATCATAGGCACCAGAATGAAAGTATGGACCAGTAAGAGCAACATTTCTTAGTGGCGGAACTCTAAATTGATATAAATCTTTTTCATTCTTTGTAATTAGAAATCTTCCTTCATCATTTTTTCTAATATCTTTGCCTGGGCCAATTTGTGGTGATGCAATTGACTCAAAACGATCTCCTCCTAGCAAGTCCCCTAAGTGACACTTTGTACACTGGGCCTCAGTCATAAATAGAAGAGCACCTCTTTTTTGAGACTCACTCATTGCATCTAAGTCACCATTTAAGTAATTATCCCAAGGTGTTTCATGAGCAGAGAACTCATGCTTTTGAAAATGTGCTAGCGCATTTCCAAAGTGACCAATGTTAAACTTACTGGTCCCTTTGAATGCTTTGCTAAACAAGTCTTTATACTTCTGCTTCGAGAGAAGCCTTTGCATAATAATTTTCCAACTGCTTTGATTATCTGGCGCATTTGCTATATCGTTAGTTCCTTTTTTCCCTCTCATTTCATCATGAGATAGAGGAGGAAACAAAGCTTGAGCGGCCAGAGCACTACCAAGAACTTTTGTTATATCTTCACGCTCTGGATACTCACCATTGAGAACTTCAGCTGGCGTTGTAAATTCATCCCAATCTGATCTATAACTCACTCTACCATCCCAAAATAGAATATTCATAGAGTCATGACCAAGGTTATAAAGCGCAGGGGAATTTCTAGCGATAGTTCGACTTGATCTAGATGACCTACGAGCTTGACCTAAACCAACTCCCCCTTCTCCCACAGATAACGGTAAGGCATCACCAGAGAATAAATCTGGATGATGACAAGTAGAACAACTTATATTCTTATTTCCTGAAACTAGCTTTTCAAAGAATAACTCTTTTCCAAGGTCGTATACTTCTTGATTAAAGTTACTTGGTGCTTTTAACGGCTTAAATTGAAAAATTTTAATATAGTCAGAAAGAATTTGATCAGTATCGCTTGCGTAAGAATTTATTGAAATATTTAATAAAGCTACAATTAGTAATTTTTTAATCATACGAGTTGTTCCTTAGGTTTAGGCACAATTCTATGTAGCACTTCAAGAGGTAGTCAAATAGTTTTAAAAAAGATGATTATTATCGGCCTATGAACAGTTCATTACACCATTCGTAAACGTCCAACGCAAGAGTAAGACCTAGGTAAAGAAGTAACAAAGATGCACCAAAATTAAGCTTTCTCATAGATTTTTTTGTGCGCAGCGCACGCTTGAGAAGTCGTGAAAAAGACGCCAGACCAAAGAACCAAAGTGAAGAAAAAATCCCTGCACCAAGACCGAAAATCAATCTATTATTTAATTCACTAAACTTTGAAGAAAAGCCTCCAATTAGGACTATTGTATCGAGATAAACATGGGGATTTAATAAGCTGAAACCTAATGCAAGTAATATACTCTTTTTAGGATCTAAAGAAGAGTGTATTTCAAATTCTTCAAACTCATTCTCACTAAAGCTTTGACGCAGCTTCTGCAGAGCATAGATAAATAAGAAGCAAACTCCTAGAGCACCAAAGACAATCTTGATATAAGGGAACTTTACAAAGATTGTGGCCGCACCAAGAACTCCAATTGCGATAAGAAGAAAATCGCAAACAGAACAGACAAAAGCTACAAGATATTGATTTTGATTCTTAATACCAGATTCAAGTACAAAAATATTTTGTGCTCCTAGAGCAAGTATCAAGCCCGCTTGTAAAAAAAATCCTTCTAGAAAAATACTACTCATACTACTTCTTAAATATTTTTGTAATATCGATACCAAAATGCCTTAAGGCACCAAGAACAAGAACAACCGCCAAGGCTTCATCTAAATTACCTATAAGTGGAATATTATCAGGAATAAGCTCAATAACACCCGCTGTAGGATTTAAAATATAAATTAAACCAATGATCCCACACAAAAGAGTCCAAACTGTTTTCAACATTACTTATTCCTTATAAACGAGTTCAAAAAACTCCGTAACGACCTCTTCTTCATCTAGATTAGTTATTCCCCACTGTTCAAGGTAAGGAGTAAAGAAGCTGCGATGAACTTTCTTCCAATACTCTACAGAGAGATCCCCTTCACCTTCTGCCTTAGCAATTTCACAAGAAATATCTTTAAAAAGGTTTCTCTCTACTTTTACCGTTTTAACGATACAACGAGGCACTTCTTTAGAATCTAGAATCATCCAATAATTACCTACTTTAGGTAAATCATCTTCGGCCAAAATAAAGTCTTTCACCAAGCCACTACCTGCAGTTTTCTTTCCCTGCAAGAATAGATTAAGTAGCTCATCAGCGATTTCTATATTTCCGGCAATTGAAATCTCTACATGGGCGTCCCCAAGAGGACTTCCAATAGTATCTAAATACTTATTCCAAAAAATATCCGTTATTGATTTCATCAATATTCCTTATTAAGAAACTTTATGTATAATAATGCCTATATTAGATAATTAATTCCGGAGTTTCTATGAAAACTATAACATTTCTCGCTTTAATCGCTTTAGCATCTTGCGCATCAACAAAACCAGGACCAATTGTTCAACATGCATCAATAACTGATACTGCAAAAATAGCGGCAGACGTGGCCTACTGTGACTCTCAAGCAACTACAATTATTGCTCAACAAGGTAAAAAAGGTGGCGCTGCTACAGGAGCAGTTAAAGGTTCTGCAAAAGGAGCTGCCGCTTCAGCACTAGGTTCGGCCATATACGGAGGAAACTCATCTCAAAGAAAGACTAGCGCTAAGTATGGTGCGGCACTTGGAGCTCTAGCAGGAGCGGCTGGTTCTAAAAAGCAAAGAGAAGCCGTTAAGAGAAATATTCAATCTGATTGCCTAACTGAGAAAGGCTACAAAATATACGGTTGGAATTAGTGAAGTACTTCCTCCTACTGACTTCTCTATCTCTTTTGTCATGTGCTAGCGTAAGGCCTGGTCCAGTGGTCGCTCACAAAGTGATCACAAATAAAGAGGTCATTGCTAAGGATATTATCGCCTGCGAAAAAGCAGGCGATAGAGATGAACAAATAAAGTGCTTAAATAAAAAAGGCTACTCTGTAGTTAACTGGAACTAAAGAGTAACTTTCTGACCAGGGTCGATCACATTAAGTACTTTCTTATTCTTTAGATAACCTTTTAACTGTGAAGGCGTTCCCTTTAAAATTGGAAATGTTCCATAGTGCATAGGAACTACAACTTTAGGCTTTATAAAGTTATCAATAGCGAAAGCGGCCTCTTTAGGCCCCATTGTATAATTACCGCCAATTGGCAGCAACGCTAGATCAGGTCTATAGTAAGAACCAATCATTTTCATATCACCAAAAACTCCAGTATCTCCAGCATGGTATAAAGATTTTCCATTAGAAAATTGAATGACATATCCTACAGGTTCTCCTCCATAGTGAACCTTTCCTTCAATCTTTAAAGATGAGCTATGTTCCGCCCTAACCATGATAACTTTTGTCTTATCTTCAAATGGTAAAATCTCCCCAGACTTATTGAGAGGGAAATACCTATCTTTAGTGATTAGGCCATTTGCTAGCATTACATTTCCCATGTCTGCATTCATTGAAATCTTAGAGTTCGGCGACAGCTCCATTATCTTCTTAAAGTCACCTACATGATCTCCATGCCCATGAGTCAGAAGGATGAGATCAATATTCTTGTATAACTTTTCGTCTTTGAAAGACGCAGGGGTTTTTGGATTAGAAAAAATAAAAGGATCAATTAGTATCCGCTTTCCCTCATTTGTTTTAATAAGAAATGCTGCTTGACCTAACCAAGTAACCTCTGTTGCCATTGCAGTACTAACAAATAGCATCAAAGAAATAAGAATTTTCATATAACCTCACAAGAAATGTTTATAATAGTTAAAATTGGTTTATAGAATAAGTCAAAATCTAATAGATAGACAAAAAAACAACACACTGCTCCCCTTTGTTTTTTCTCGTTTTCTGTACTATATTAATCAAAAATTAATGAAGGAAAATGACCTCTATGAAAATTGCTCTTTTCATACTCTTGTTAAGCTTTAACAGCTTTGCAATTGTAAATAATAAATCCACCGAGCATGTGAGAGAAAGTAAACTTGATATATCACCACCTCAAGTAAAGTATCTTTCATTATTTTTTGCAACTGAGATGGCCACCCTCTGGCTCATAAACCCTGACTATGTAAGAAGTGCCTCCGACACAGGAGATTTTCAATATAATAAAGATGACTTATCTGTCCCCGAATGGGCATACTTTTTCGGCAATCATGGACCGACACTGATGACCATTGCTCTTTACTCAAACTACTTATATCAAAATAGTTCTGAGTCATTCGATAAAGCATTTGTTTTAACAGAGTCACTACTTATATCTCAGGGAATAACTTTTGGAGCAAAGTACGCTTTTAGAAAACAGAGACCGGATGAGTCAAACTATCTGTCTTTTCCTAGTGGGCACACTACTCATGCTTTTACATTAGGATCATGGATGTCCCTTGAGTTATATAGATCTAAGAGTTTTTCAAAAAACAAAGTAATCGCCTCTCTTCCTATGATTTACTCAATTTATATTGGATGGACACGAATTGATGCTAACAAACATTCTTTTACTGATGTTCTAGGAGGAGCTGTTATTGGAACAATAACAAGCTACTTAATGTATAATGCCCACTTCGATGAGTATGGAAACTACAGATACAAGTCTAAAATGGCAATTACTCCAACTATTGACCCTATTAATAAATCCTATGGTCTAAACTGGAGGATGAAGTTTTGAAATACTTACTCCTTACATTATCTATCCTCATCATAAGAAGTACATTTTCCTCTGAACTACAAGAATTATACTTTTTCCCACACAAGGGAGAATCAAGCTTTAAATTTTCATCAAGTTTAAAAGAGTTCGAGGTTGAATACGATGACAAGTCTGTAAACCTAACCCCGGGAGACATACAGGAATTTGATCAACAAGTTTTAATTCTTGAGCCAACTTATAAATACTCTATTACAAATAATTTTCTGCTACAACTCTCTTTTAAATACCAAACAAAGGATCTAAGCACTCACTTCGAAGATATTTTTGACAATGAATATAAGACTAATACTATTCATGGTCTCTTTGATCCCACACTAGAGCTTAGGTACAGAGCAATCGAAAAAGATCTTATATTTGTTGATATCTTTTTAAATCAAATCTTTAAAACAAATACATATGCTGAAGGAAATAGAACTAGGCAAGCAAGACCTTACTCAGGAAAAAATACTTCAACTATTGCAGGAGAAGTTGGATACCTATTTAAAAATATACAACTTAGAACTAACCTGCATATCGATTTCTACTCTCAAATGAGTTCACAATTTGCTCTACTGGATGACGTTTTTAGAAGTGATTTTACATACTCGATAGGATATGGAGCTGAAGTACTAATTAGACTAAATCAACAACTCAATTGGAAGTTTGCCTTTGATGCATCAACAGTGAACGCATATGATATGAAATCTACAACTCAAAATATTCATATCGATGAAGTACTCATGAGTAGCTACCGAACATCACTTGAGTATAAGAAATTTGAAAAGTCTTTTGCGATAATCTCAATCGATTTCACTTACAAAGCAATGTATAACAGAGTAACTTATAGTAGCTCAGACCTAAGATCTGATACTAAAACAATGCTTACAACACTAACATTAGAAAAAAGGTTTAAATGAAACTTACAAAACTACTCTTCCTCTCACTATTACTCGTAACGACTTGTTTCAGTACATCTGTCGCATCAGAAGAGAAGACTAACTCTGATGAAACGAAAGAGGAGCAAGAAAAGAAAGAAAAAACCTTCTTAGTTGTTCCAGGTCCTTCTTACAATCCTCAACAAAAATTTGGTGTAAGTTTAATGGCCATGAAACTTTTCAAGCTTGATGAAAGTGATACGATCTCTCCTCCATCAAGGTTCTTAGGCCTAGCAATGCTTACGACCAATGACTCTTGGGCCGGAGGCTTAGGGGGGAAATTATACTATGATGAAGATAATTGGAGATTCGGCTACGGTGCTTTTAAAGGTGACTTTATTGGAGAGATGTACTTAATGGACGTAAGTAGATTCACAAGAACAAATTCAAATGTACTTGCATACCTTTTTGATTTTTCAAGAAAAGTTTATAAAAACCTTTTTGTAGGTGCTGGCTACGTTGGTACAGAGATTAATTTCAAAGCAGACAACGGAATGCAACAAGAAACAAGTAATAACGCTTTAAATATTCACTCTGAATACGACTCGAGAGATAATACTTTCTCTCCAACATCTGGTATTCGCTCTCTCGCAAAGTTTAATATTTACAGAAAATCATTAAATAATGAGGCCGACTTTGAGGTTTTAAACTTTAACATTAGTAAATACCAAACACTTAAAACAAGATCTAATCAAATGATTTCATATATTTTTGAAACCAGTATTGGGATAGGCCAAACAAATTCAAATTATAACTATAATTATGGAAGAGGTGGTTCACAAAGAGGTTATACAGGTGGTGTCTATGAAGGCCGAAATATGATCCGAATTGAAGCAGAACACAAGTATTTCTTTTCAAGCTTTTTAAATGAAAGATTCGGAATAGCTTCTTTTGCTGGTCTCGGAACTGCTTTTGGGGGTATTTCAAAAGTTGGAAACCCACTACCTTCATCAATAAGTGATGCTCCACTACTTCCTCATATTGGATTTGGTCCACGTTACAAGATTTTACCAAAAGAAAATATTACCGCGAGAGTAGACTTTGCCTACGGAAAGGAAGAAGTCTTTACAATGTACTTTGCTCTCTCAGAGGCCATTTAATGAAAGATAAGAACTGGAAACTACTCTATCCTTGCTGGATACTGAGCTTTATAGCAACGCTTGGTAGTTTATTTTTTAGTGAAGTTATGGAGTTTCCTCCATGTATACTTTGTTGGTACCAAAGAATTGCGATGTATCCTCTAGTGATCATCTTTCTGATTGGCGCAGTTACTGACGACTTATCCGCTAGAATATACGCTCTCCCTCTGGCCGCTATCGGTTGGCTAATTTCCATGTATCACAACTTAATCTACTACGGAGTTATCCCTGAAAGTATTTCTCCTTGTAGAGAGGGAATAAGTTGTTCAGCTGTATTTATAGATTGGTTCGGCTTCATGAGTATACCGTTACTTTCATCAATTGCATTTAGTTTGATTTTAATATTATTAGTGAATTATAAAAGGATTATTAATCATGAATAACAAAGTAAAAGCTATTTCTATCTCTGCCATAGCGATAATTGCACTCTTTTTCATATCTACGTATGTTTTTAAAGAGAATAAGAAAAAAGCATTAAGCTTTATGGCACTAGACAATGTAGAGATTTTTGTCAGAGACCACTCACCAATCTTAGGAGAACCTGATGCTAAGGTCTACCTTGTTGAGTTTCTAGATCCAGAGTGTGAAAGCTGTAAGGCATTTTATCCTTCTGTAAAACAATTGCTTAAACTCTATCCTGGAAAGATTAAACTTGTGGTTAGATATGTTCCATTTCACAAGAACTCAAGGCATGCAATTAAGGTTCTAGAAGCAAGTAGAAAGCAAAACCTATTTTGGCAATCACTAGAAGAGATGTTTAACCAACAATCAGTATGGGCATCTCATCATGACCCAAGACCAGAAAAAGTGTTTCCAATTCTTGAAAAAATTGGTGTCGACATTAATAAGTTAAAAGAAGATATGAAGTCACCTGCTATTGATAAGGTTATTGAAACAGACTTTGCCGACTCTAAAACATTACAAGTAAGAGGAACTCCATCGTTCTTTGTAAATGGGAAAGGGTTAGAGACTTTTGGCTTTGAGCAATTAAAGAAGCTAGTTGAACAAGAGATTAATAAGAACTATTAATCTATTACAGTATTAATAATTTCGTTAAACTCGTCAATTTGTTCGAGTTTAGCGAAATCTATATCTCTTTGCTTTCTTTCATCAAACACTTTTTTTAAGTTCTTCGCCGGTGCTTTTAGTTTAAAAAGACCACCTTCTGATACGCACTCTAACATTCTAAGTCTTAATTCATCAGCAAGTTCAATAAAGCATTCAACATCAGCGTCCCTACTTAACTCGATCTCAATTTGATCTAAGAATGACCACCAGTCTAATTTCTTATAACGTCTTATAATAATCACATTATTTCCAATTGCTAAGTTATTTTCGATATCTTAGAACTTAGGATTCATTTTTACCATCTAAAATTTTCCCCATACTTCCAGACTGATAATCTAAAATCGCTTCATAAATTTCATCTTTAGTACTCATTACAAATGGACCATGGGCGACAAAGGGCTCCTTAATAGGCTGTCCACTTAATATAAGAATATTCATATCACTTTTTGAATTAATTTCGAGAAGACTGCCTTTGCTTTCTAAAATAACGAACTCTCCCTCCTTTACAAGCTCTTCTGCGATAAATCCTTCGCCAGAAATAATAAAAGCTAAGGTATTCATAGACTCTTTTACCTCAATATTATGAGACTCTCCTTTTGAAATTTTTGCTTGAAATATATCAATAGCTGAAAAAGTTTTAAATTTCCCCTGTCTATCATGATAATCCCCAGCAATTATTTTCAATGAACTGCCCTTACTTAGCTCGTAAACAGAAAATTCTTCACTAGTCACCCCTTGATATTTAGCAGGACTTAGCTTGTAGGCCTTCGGTAGATTAACCCATAACTGAATCATTTCAAATACACCACCGGCCTTAGAAAAAGAGGGAGAATGGTATTCATCGTGGATAATACCTTTCCCAGCTGTCATCCACTGAACACCCCCAGGGGCTATAATACCTCCGCCCCCTGCAGAGTCTCTATGCTCAATCTCTCCCTGTAAAGCAAATGTAACTGTTTCAAAACCTCTATGAGGATGTTCTCCCACACCACGTCGCTCACTGGAGCTGGCAAAGAGCTTTGGAGCAGCATAGTCCATCAATAAAAAAGGACTCGTTAGTGGATACAACTCTTTTGTAGGTCGTAGGACTCCGTTTACATAGAATCCATTCCCCACCCAATGTTTTTGTTTTTCACTTAGCTTAACTCTAACTTTTTTGAGCAATGGATTCATCGTTTACCTACCTTGTCACTACATTAAACTGAACACTTACTTCGTCATGTATTGTTTTATCACCAAGATTTTTGAAAAAATTTCCAGACCCATAAATCATATCAAATTTTGTTCTATCAAAATTTAAAACACCTTTAATATTCTTACCTTTCTCTAGAAATTTAAATTTAACAGTATTTGTCTTTCCTTTTATTGTCATATTAGCAGTCGCAGTATCTCCTTTTACAGATAGGATCTTCAATGAAGCTTCTGGAAACTTCTCAACATTAAAAAAATCGGAACTCTTAATATGCGAGATAAACTTATCGGCCCATTCTCCACTTAAGTCTGTTATTTTAATTGAGTTCATATCCATCACAAAGTCAGCACTCTGAATTGATCCATCTTTATTACGCTCAATCTTTGCTTCTTTTAGGGAGATCTTCCCGAAGTGCTCACCTGTTATTTTTGTGCCTTTCCAAGTAAAGTCACTTTTACTCAAATCAACTGAGTTGGCCTGGATGGATAATCCCATTAATAATGTAGTCCATAAAATAATTACTCTCATAAATTCTCCTTTTTGGTTTTTATTAAGCCTATTATGATACGTACAATAAAGTTGCAAAAGGAGACACAATCAATTTATACTGTTGCATAAATGACAACAAACTTAAACCTACTAAAAATATTTTGTAAAGTATCGGAATTAGGAAGCTTTACTAAGGCCGCTAAGGCATTAAATATGCCAAAGTCACGAGTGAGTCGTGCAATAGCTTCCCTCGAGTTAGAGCTAGGTACTCAACTCATCCGTAGAACCACAAGGCAAACAAGTTTAACTAGTGCTGGTGAAGAGTTTTTTATAAGTATATCTCCTTTGCTCATTAGGCTGGACCAAGAAATTCAACATATAAGTGAAGCAACAAATGAGATAAAGGGCGTAATACGAATAACGGCACCAGAGGATATGTCACAGACAATACTCTCAGATATGATTTCAAAGTATATTGAAGCTTATCCTAAGGTAGAAATTCAAAGTATAATAACGAATCAATACCTTGATCTTGCCAAAGAAAATATTGACCTCGCTCTTAGGGTTGGTACTTTAAAGGATTCAAATCTAATTCAAAATAAGCTTACGGATGTTGGTCTTATACTTGTCGCTAGTAATAAATATTTGAAAAAGTATGGTTGTCCGAATAGCTTAAGTGAGCTTGAAGGTCATCGTTTTCTTTCTTTTAGAGATATTCATACTATAGCAAACTCAGAATTCATGCTTGATAGTTTTAAAACAGTAATAACATCCGATAGCTTTTCAATGCTCTTAAGGCTTGCTCTTGACGGGCAAGGAATAAGTATCCTTCCAGATTATTACTGTAAAAGCTACCTAGAAAGTGGAATGCTCACGCATATCTTACCTAAGTGGAAAGGAAAGAAATCTCCTGTCCACATTGTTTACTCACCCACAAAGAATTTACCTCAAAAGGTTAGAAAATTTATAGAAATCGCAAAAGAAATAAGTATATAAAAGTTTACTTATTATTTTTCTAAAACATTTAGTAGTCCACACTTGTTAGCTGTTTGAATAGCAAGTCCAGGTCTTGCATTCACTTCTAAAAGCATCGGTCCTCTTTGTTGATCTAAGATTATATCTGCTCCAAGATAGCCAAGGTGTGCCATTTTATAACAGTTTGCGGCCATCTCTAAGATTGTATCCCAATAAGGAATTACTAGCTCTTGAATATCTACACCTGTGTCGGGATGATGAGTGATAGGTACATCTTTATGAACACCGTAATTAACTCTTCCAGTTTTAAGATCAATTCCACAACCTATGGCCCCTTGATGAAGGTTTGCTTTACCATCACTTTCTTTAGTTGGTAATCGAGTCATTGCCATCACGGGAACACCTTTATGAACTATGACACGTACATCTGGAATTCCTTTATATGAAAATCTATCAAAGATGTCGTGACAGAAAATTAATTCCTGAATCATGGCCTTATCAGAATTACCAGATAATGAATAAAGTCCTGATAGAATCCCTGAGATATGTTGGGAAATATCTCTTAAAGTAAACTTTTTTCCACTTGGGTTATAGCATAATACAGAATTGTCCGTTTTCTCAATTTTAGTGATTAGGATAATTCCATTTCCCATTGCTCCACACGATGGTTTTATGACGAAAGAGTCTAGCTTGCGAATTTCACTTTCAAGACTTTTAAGATGAAAGTTCTCTGAAACTACAAAGTAATTTCTAGGCATTGGAACATTCAACTCTTTAGCTCTCTTTTCAGTAAGAACTTTATCGTCCACCAGTGGAAAGAACTTTCTTTCATTTAAAGGAAGAATGTAGCGCCCTACTCTTTCATTTATACCAAGTACACCGGCAGCTCGAAGTTTTTTAAAATATCCAAACATTATTTATCCTCAATAAAGCTTTTAAATCTAATCAACTCAGAGATTCTATAACCATGATAAGAGCCAATTAGAATAAGTAATCCAATCACAGAAATAAGTAATTCAGGATGTGTGAAAAGTACTATTTTTACAAAGAGAAATTGGTATAAAAAGTAACTTAGAACTGCAATAAATAGTGTTCCTAATATTGGCGGTAAAGACTTCTTAAAACCTTCCTCCAATAGCTGTACACTTAGAGTTTCTACAAATACAGCAAGAATGACTATTGGAACCCCGGAGAACATCTGAGGATTAAATAGGTCAAAATTAAAGTTCATTACACCCATGAATAAAAATAGACCTACAATTAAAGTTAGAATAATGGACAAACGAGGAACTGCTAATAGATAGAATTTATCCAAGACATATCTCTCAACAAGTCCCAGGAGAACTACCAGAAAGAGAGTAAAGAGTCCCATCCAAAAAGAAGAAGAGGCAAGAAATAGTCCTAATAGTATAGGCATAAAGATACCAAAAGTTTTTATTCCAATCATATTTCGACATACGGCCAAGACCAATGTCCCAAAAGGTATAATTAAAATATAAAAATAAAATTTCTGCATAGCGAGCGGAAATTGATAGAGGTTAAAAGAAGAGTAGAAAGCACTCTTTTGTTTTAGATCTTTATTATAAGAAACTCCATTCACGCCAGAAACTGTACCAGGCTTAACTAAGAAAGAGACATTGATAGAGTCGTGCTCAAAAAGAGATCTATACTTTACAAAATTATCAGTAACAATAATAAAACGATTTGGGTTAAAGATTCCTTCTTCTAGATCAAAGCCAATACTAATCCATTTGTCATTGATATAGACTTGGTTCACAAAAGAGACCGACGCCTCAACAGAGCTATTTACATTTCTTAGTTCCTTAGAGTTTAAATCGATTCCTAATAAAATCTTAGAACTCACACCTTTTCTCAGCATTAAAAAGTGATAAAGCAAAGCTTTCTCTTTTAAACTGGCCGTTTCAGTCAAGAGAACTTTTTCAAAGCTACCGACATCTTTTTTAGAAGTCCCCATCTCTGCATGAATATAATGTCCAACGTTCTTAGCAAAGGAAAGATTGTCTGGATTGGCCTTAATTAAAATATTATAAATTTTTGTAATAGATTCTTTATCTTCTTCGTCTTCAGTGAAAGTATCAAATGACGTAGGCTTTCCACTCGCCTTGTTCTTTTTCTTAAAAGATATCTCATACTTCTTCTTGAAGATGATGCCTTTTTTAAGGTCTCCACTATAGGCTTCTTTCAGTACTTCTTTATCGCTTGATACAAGCTGATAATCCCTTGTAAAAATTTTAGGAACTAGTACATCAACTTTATCTCGATCCCTAGTAAGCTCCACTGAATACTCAATAGTCCACTTATCATAGTTCGCTTGTGGAGTAAGTGGCATATCTAAAACGTAAATTTTATAAATTACTGAGAATATTCCAATTAAAAATAATACAAGGCCAATAGACTTTATTTTTGTTCTGCTCATAATTAATTACTCTTATAGATGTAGCTTTTAGAAGTATTTACTTCATAAGCATTGTTAATATAATCTCGTCCAATTAAAATTTTGTGCTTAAGTCCTCTTCGATCCGCTAAAGAGACATTTATATTTCGCTTATCATTTCCTATTGCGACTTCAAACGGAACAACGTATCTCATTTCTGGTTTAAGTGAAGTTGCACTTGTAACTGGCACCTTAGCTGCAACCTTTTTAGTGATAGAGACCGCTTTATTCTTTGAATTTGAGATTTTAAATGAGATATACTCTTCTTTACCTTTTTTAAACGCTTTCAAATCATAGGCATTTATAGAAGTTCTAGATGCACCTGTATCAATACGAGCTTTTAAAGTGACCAACTCATCAAGAGTCACTTTCTCTAAAGACCCTAACTCTTTTAGATTAAAAATGGAATTACAATCACTTTCTTTTTGATCAAGTACATCTTTGAATTTCTTTCTCTTGGCAATAAGATTCTTCGTACTCGAATCAACACTATATCTTCCTCTAAGAATATTCCTTCCTAGTAAAAGTTTATAATCCATTCTTGATCTATCATTTAAGTTTACTAGTGCTTTTACTTTCTTACCTTCTACATAAAGGTCTAGAGTAACAAAATACCTTTTATGAGAATTATTTGCGCTTTTTATTTTACTGATCTTTTCAACTTTTTTTACAAAAGTTTTAGATTTACCATTATTAGCGATAACTTTAAATGAAATATAGTCTTCACCATTTTTAACTAGTTCTTTTATCTCGGCAGCATTTACAGAAGTGGTTTTCGCTCCTGTATCTACACGAGTTGCAAAACTCCCTAGGCCGACAATATCAATTTTTTCGACTTCACCAATAAGAGGGAGAACTCTATCTTGAATACTACAAATGGCAATTTTTCGCTCACTGGAATTAAGATCTTTTTTATTTTCAGGAAGAGCACAGGCACAAAGAAAGAGTAAGACTAAAAGTCTTATATATTTGATTTTCATTTTGACTCCTATTTCTGACAAATAGTAGCAAAGAACGAATGGGCCTGTAAATAGTTGTGCGCTAGTTAGATTGGAATCTAAACTTTATGAAGTCATTAATTAATTGTTGATCAATGGTGGAAACTGTTTCTAATTGTTTCTTTATGATTGCTTCTTGCTGCTGTGAGATTGGAAAGTAAGTTTTTGCTTTCTTAGGGTAGGCCCAGCCCCATTTATACTTATTTTTAATGGGAGAGAGATGACCTATCTTTATTCCTAGATACATCATATAGGAAAGTTTTGAGAGTCCCTTAGATTTAACACACGAGCGAATTTCAAGATCCGCTCTTTTCATATCATCCTTAGTTCCTCCGACCCAATACGCGAGATCATGCTTGATACAGCAATCTTCCCACGAAATCTTTCCATCTCTGGTTTCTTCAGAAAACATTGTACATAGATCAGTCTCAAAAGGTTTTAGCTCATAGACTTGAGGAGTATCTGCTAACGTGAAGCTTGGAATCAAGGCCAAGATAACTAACAAATGTCTCATTTTAAAGAATACCTTTTCCATATTCAGTAAATATATGTAATTTTCCAGTTTCTGCCTGCTTCCAGCAATTATCAGTTGATACTCTCTTAATAGAACATGAGTTTAAAGAGCCATATTTCCAAAATCTCGCTCCATCTTCGGGATATCTACTTAATCGCTTTGGTGAACCTATTCCTATATGTAAGGTTTGACAGCCTATTCCAACTTGTAAACTCATCGGAGACTTATCTTTATACATTTGGCACAAGTAATCTTGTGCAACTGCTCTATCCTTAGGTGTAGCAAAGTCGAGATCAAACCCTCTTGCTTGAATATGATCACTACTCTTGGCCCCACCTACTTTCTTATTGTAACATGACGGACGCCACCAGTTTCTGATTTTGATTCCTCTTGAAGCTGAACGACCTTTGTTAATATGATTTCTAAGCTCAACTCCAAGTAGCCCTTGAGCAACTGCCGACTTCCATCGACACTTACTAGGAAGTAAAGACTTATGTCCACAAGAGCTAGCAACGTCTTTACGGTTTGGTGTGATCATCTCTTTTGCACTAAAGAATTTAGTGAGACCGCTATCGTTTAAATAATTCTGAAACCCTTCAAGATTAAAGTCATAACCTTCTGGGTCCATTACCTTACCGTTAAAATTAACAATAAATTCATCAAGATTATCTAGTTCCTCTTGGGTTTGATCTTCGCACTTGTCCTCAGCAGTTTCTCCCTCTGGAACTTGAGATGGATTTCGATGAGTAGCTCTTTCACTAAAGCTGTCTTCATTATATGAATGACCGTTTAATAAAGCGATCTCTTCCCAATTAAGAGGAGAATTTTTAACAAATATTGAGCAGCTAACCAGCAGTGCCAAAACAATATAAGAGACGTATTTCATAAGCTTCCTTGTTAAATTCATTTAATTTATCGGAAAACCTGAATTCAACTTTAATAATAATTACAACTACTTAAAAACAGCTATCTATTTACTCAAACATATTGTAAAAGTAGCTATGAAAAAGATATTTAAACTAAAAATAGACAACAAAACACCTGAAAGACAGGCCGACTCAATAAAATACGAAGTAAAAAAGTATATTAAAAGAGAGAGAAAGAAAGACCTTCCTGAAGGTGCAGACTACTGGGATTTTGACTGTAAAATCGGCCTTGAAGAATCAAATGCCAATATTATCCATTCTCAAGAGATTAATCCTTCAATTGACAAGCTTTTAAATGATCAAGTCGAAGCTTTCTATTTAGAAATTATTGCTAAGCCCGGTCACAGAGCTAAGAAGCCTCAGGCAAAGTAAGTTACTTACTAAGTAACTTACACTTTACCTCTAGTAGTATATCCCTACTCCATAGGGCATATTCTAAAATATCATTTGATTTCTCAAGCTTAGAAACCGCATAACTTCTAGATGGTGTTGCGAGGTCGAGAACCTCTAGCTCAAACTTAGCATTATTCTTTTCAGTCATCATAAATGTGTACTGATCAAATTTGAAAAAGGCTAACGTACTTTGTGCTTGCACAGTAAATGATTCTTGAAATATTTCCTGTGAGTTATGCTCAACGACACAGTTCATTTTTACAGCAAAACTAGTAACACTCATCATCAGCATAAGAGCTGTTATAAACTTTTTCATAAAATCTCCTTATTTAATTATTTTAAAAGAAATTTCCATAATTAACTATGCGGGCAACTTATCCTTGCACATCGCAACATTCTATAGGTAGAATATTTCTCAAGGAGAATATATGAGCAATGAAATCGATGAAGGACATATTAAAGAAGCAGTAATAGATAAGGTTCAAGAGATGTTTGAACTAGCAAAGAAAGAACTTCAAAAAGTAGAATGCCCAGAGCACGGAAAAGCACTTAACTCACTAGAGTTCGATAGGGCCAATGGCCGCTTTAAGATAGATACGTGTTGCCCAGTTGGTGAAAACCTAGTTAATGAGGCCATTATAAAGCTGTAACTACTTTGCTTTGGGTAAGTGAATATTAAAGCGAATACTTGAGTACCTAAAAATAATACAAAATATCAATGTCCCTGATATATTCAAATAGTATGGTATCTCCAAGTAAGAAAGGCCAATAAAAGCAACTGAACAAAGTGCTGCAGTTGTCGCATAGACCTCTTTTTTAAAGATAATTGGAATTTCGTTATTAAAGACAGATCGAAGAATCCCACCAAGAACTCCTGTAATTATCCCCATGATAATGGCGGTCTCTATATTTGTATTCAGTGCTAAGGCCTTCTGAGCACCTAGTATAGCAAAAATACCAAGTCCAATAGTATCAAAGAGTAAAATAGTGGACTGCATCTTATTAAATATACTTCGTGCAAATAAAGTAAGCAGAGTCGCAATCAAAATAATATATAGACTCACAGATGAAATAGTCCAAAAAACTGGAACATCGAGAAGCATATCCCTAATGGTTCCCCCACCAACAGCAGTAAGAAATGCCAAGAACAACATACCAAAGAAATCATACTCAGATTTTGCCGCAACAGACGCTCCAGTGAACGCAAAAGCAAATGTTCCAATATACTCCAAAATAATTATCAGCTCTTTCATCGTAATCCTAATTTAGCTCTTTGCAACAAACGCAGTACGTCTTCAAAGACCTCAACCTTTTATATAATATACATTAAATTTTATCACCAAAAGGAATCCAATGAAACTATCACTATTATTACTTTTTTTTACTTTTCCAAGTTTAGCAAACTGCTATCAACTAGATAACAAATCAGTCTCTATAAAATGGACCTCTTACAAAACGGCCAAAAAGGTTGGAGTTAGTGGAACTTTTAAGAAAGTTACTTTCAAAACAGACAAGAAACAAAAATCAATTAATAGTATTTTAAAATCTGCTCATTTCTCAATTGATACGGACTCAGTTTCAACAAAAGACCTAGGTAGAGATAAGAAAATAGCGAAATTCTTCTTCTCAACAATGACAGGTGGAAGTAAGATTACAGGAAAGACAAAAGAGTTAAAAAAGAAGTCAATCGTTATGACTTTTAATATTAATGGCAAGAGTGTTGATGTACCGCTAAGCTATTCTGTGAAAAAGAACTCACTAGAAGCAAAGGGTGTCATAGATGTTTTCGACTTTTCTTTAAATAAGCAACTAGCTGCTTTAAATAAAGCATGCTTTGCAAAGCATGAAGGAAAAACATGGAATGACGTTGCTATTCAAATAAATGCAAAATTTAACAAGTGTAAGTAAGAGGATCGTATGGGAAGAAAATGGGCCAATATAGTAAAGAAAAAAGGCGCTGCAGATAAGCTGAGAGGCCAAATTTATACGAAGATACTATTTGAAGTATCTAAAGCTGTTAAGTCAGGTGGAGAAGATCCAGCGACCAACTTTCTTTTAAAAATTGCTTTAGAAAAATGTAAAAAGAATAATGTTCCTAAGGACAATATTGATAGAGCAATAAAGAAAGGCCTTGGGGGAGATGATGATGGTTATCAAGAAATCTCTTATGAAGGATACGGTCCAAATGGCGTGGCCATTTTTGTTGAGGCCTCTACTAATAATGTAACAAGAACTGTTGCTAACGTTAGAGTTTGTTTCAAGAAGGCCGGTGGATCACTAGGAACGACAGGCTCACTACAATTTGTTTTTACTAGAAAAGCTGTATTTGAAGTCCCACAAGGAGACCTAGACGAAGACGAGTTCACTTTAGAGATGATTGATGCCGGAGCAGAAGATATAGAGCTAGAAGATGGTATTTTTTGCATCAACGGTCCAATGGAAGTCTTTGGAGCAATCTCTAAGAAGTTAGAAGAGTTAGGAGTTCAGCCTGAAGAAGCTACTCTAGAGCAGATTCCACAGACCTTTAAAGAAGTGGATGACGAAACATATGAAGCGATTATGAAAATGATTGATGCTCTTGAATCGGATGAAGATGTACTAAAGGTTTATCACAATATCGAATACGATGAGAGATTTGCTGAGTTATAAGCTTTATACAAAAGAATCAAAGTAGGTTTTGCGACCTACTTTACTTCTTTCTTTTCTGGTCTTGGACCACGTTTTTTAGTAATTAGTCCATTAAGAAATTTTCTAAGAACCTGATCACCACATTCACGATAATGGATATGATCCTCTCTTCTAAAAAGAGCCGATAGCTCACTTTTACTCATTTCAAAATCTGATAATTTTAAAATTTCAAGAATTTCATCATCTTTAAGTGAAAGTGCTACACGAATTTTCTTTAATATATCATTATTAGTTAACAATTTGACCTCTCTGAATAGGAACAACCTAACCTAAAGTGAATAAGACTTCAATCTATGATTCCATACCATTTACATATTTCATGGCTAATTCGCCGGAACAATTGAGTAAATCTCATCTACCCTTGAAGGGTCGAGCTGAAAAGAGACAGCTCCAAGATTTAGCATAAGTAATCTCATTACATCAACTTCGCTAAGCCCAAGCTCTTTTTGAAGATATACTATTAAGTTCTTTTCTGTTTCTTGGATAAGTCGCCCATACTTAGTATCTTTAGACCTTTCACTAATATAATATAGATATAAGTGAGGCATTTCTTTCATGTGAATTAACACATTCTTCATCCGATCTCTAACCCCGAGTTTATTTTCGCCAGAAGTATTGAAGAACAGATCGAGCATAAAGAGTACAGACTCATGAACAATATCAACTTTTTCCTTACCAAGGTAATAGTATATTAGAGAACGTGTAACATCGGCCTGCTTAGAAACATCTGACAAAGACCATTTTAAATGCCCTTTCATGACTTCGTGATAAAGTACACTGTCACAGATTTTAAAAAACACGAGCTCTTTTTTACTAAAATCTTTCATGCCTATCTATATGATGAAAACAAATTTAGTACAAATTGCTATGAAAAAAGAACAAAGACTCAGTACAAGACTGAGCCTAAGTATTCAGAATTATTCAGCTGTTGCAAAGTGAAGGTCTAGCCCTTTTAAATCCCATTTCGTAAATCCGCGCTTTTTATAGACTTTTAGCTCAGCAATATACACCCACATAAAGTGGTGAGAAGGATAAGTAGAAATGAGCTGGCTAACTTCAAGTAAAGACTTATTAAATAGTTTTGCGGCCCTATCTCTTTCGCCCTCAAGGTCTTCAATGATAGCGAGATCTCTTAGAACCTGAGAACGTTCATAAGTATGTAAACTTTCAAAGTGCTGCTCTCTTATTGAGAGAAGATCATTCTTAATTTCTAGAAGAAGAAGTTTGTCTTGTGTCTTCTCATATAATTTTAAACCTAGCCTTGATTTCATAATTAAAGATGGAAAATCGAAAAAATTATTTTCCCCCGCTATTTGAGTATTATGACTCAAAAAAGAAATAGTCTTTTTTAGGTTCTCTGTACTTTGAGAAAAGTCCCTATTATTCATATAAGCAAGAGTGTAGTTTCTTAACAGGTCCTCAAAAAATGGCATTTGAGATCTAATCTCTTCATGCGCTCTTGTCTGAGATATAAATGAAAAGAACCTATCCTTAGATTCAAAGTCAACATGAATACCAAGAAAGGTTGAATAATTAGTTGGAAAACTCTCTCCTAGAGAAAACCAAAAATTATTTGAAGCGGAATCAACAACATGACTCATAGATGTATATACTTTAGAAACAGTTCTTCCAAAAGTTCGCATTCCCATATAATGATCAATATGACCTGAGAGTAAATCAATTCCCCACTGAGCATCAATCGAACCCTTAGATCTTTCTAAGGATTGATCTACATGTAAAATTCTTGCTCTAGACTCTAGACTCTTATTTACAGAGTATTCAAAGTTATATCTAGCTGTATCTTTATGTCTAAAATGATTTGCCTGAGAAATGGCCCCCTTTGTTCTCTTCGCCACTCTAACAATCGCACCTGAAACCTCAACACTTGCAGTCTCATTTGTTTTGCTATCAGAAATTAGAAATGTCCATGCTCCAAAGTGACCATATCTCTTTAGAAGTTTTACAGCTTGATCAATAGAAGTCGTATTTTTAACAATCATATTTGCCATATAAGGAGCTATCACACCAAACTTTTCTTTCTTTCGCATACCATGACGTAAATTATGATGTGATCTCGCCGCACTATAAAGGGTACGAACTTTGGTTGTTCTAAGCTCATGTGTTGACACTGAAATTCCCCGAGCGTTCATTCCAGTAATCCCACCACTATAGTGGAGACCAGCAGTACTCATTCCAATATAAGGGATACCTTTTTTAGGTGTATGACGAAGAATGACAGGGTATTTATCAAAAACTCCTAAAAACCCTGTATCGAAATTTCGCCCATGAAGAAATTCACCATTTTTAGTAAACCCTTCACCAGCAACAAATCCAGTACAGCCCATTTTTAACTTTCTTAGTGGTTTAGTAACTTTTTTAAGTATGCTAAAGATACTCTTACCTATGATTGAAGCTCCACACTGGGACATTAGTTCCATAGTGGCCTTCTTTGAATTTTGCTTCATTTTCACTTCTAATGCGTCTACATAGCTGGACATCTCAATCATTAGAGTTGCTTCCAAAACTTGCGACTTATCAATCCCTGCTCCTTTTGCAAGCATTTCGAGCTCTTCTAAGAAACTATCTTCTAAACTTCTCTTATATCTTCCTTTGATACATTTAAATATTGTTTCAAATGATTCTCTTTCTTTTTTTTCAAGAGCTGCAAATGATTCTCTCTTACGCTTCATTACAGAAGAAATAACACCATCTTTAATCTCACTGGATAGAAATTTTCCGTGATAAAAGGCTACATCTTTCATGGTTCCATTTATATCTAAGAAATGAATTTTTTTGTCTTTAATTGTACAGATATAGTGAGTTTGACTTCCATCTTTTGCCTGTACTTTACAAGTTGAATTCAAAGAATGATCATCACTCGCCTGTATTTGTAGGCCAGTAAATAGTAATAATATTAATAATATATATTTCATCTAACTCTCCTCTAAAAAGTTGAAAATAGTGTTGTTAATCCCGCACAAAAAAAGACAGGACCAATAATTGCGTTTATTTTTTTCATATGATTGCTAAGAAATTCATTATTCAAGCGTGCAATAAGACCTAAAGCTGTAAGAGTTCCCCAGACACTCAAAAGAAATACACTAATAAGAAGTAAAACTCTTGGTGCTGCAGTATATCCTCCAGATGACTTATCCATTAAAATAATTAGACCAAGATACGAAATAATTAAACTTGGATTCATTAAAGACATGAAAAGAATTTTCTTAAATGTACTTTTTTTAAGTGTTGATTCAGATTTTCTACTTCTATATGTACTTACTCCATAAAGAAGTAAGAATAGACCGAATATCGAAGTTAATAGAATCTCGACTGAACTTGTGAGCTCTAATACTCCACGACTTCTAAGCGTTAACGAAATACATAGATAGAATATCTCTACAACACCTAGGGCGCCAAGTAAGTAAATCCCTCTTCGTATTCCACAACTCGCAAAAGATTTTACAATACTTAATCCACTTGGCCCTAATGGTAACGTAGACAAAATGCCTAAAGCTACCGTACAAAGAATTTGACCTACAACTGACATGCCACACTACCTAAATAACTTTGTAAATTCGGAATAGAGTTATTCAAAAAGCTTTGAAAATCATCACTAGAACCGAAGACGGTCTTCATTTTAAACTGACCTTTATTCTTATAAAGATCAAAATATTCTTTGATAAAATTTGATGGAGCAATTGTAACAACAGGCGATTCGATTATTGAATCTTCTCTGCAGTCAGCATAATCCAAATTATTCTCACATAGAATTTGATCAATAAGACTTTCTAATTCAGTTGAGCTTGCCCCATTATTTAATTCATCGGAAAAGATAGTCCAACTGTAGCAATGTTTACCATTTTTTATTGAAGGTGAAAGAAAGTAATGATCAACATTTGTTCCAATCTTCTTACTTAAAGCTACAACTGAATCCAAAACATGTTCATCTGTAGTTTTCTCTGCAGCCAAGTTTATTCCACTTCCCTGCCGACCTAAAACTTCAAAAGTAAGAACAGGACTAACTGATTTAATTCTAATGATATCTTTCATCGCGTAATTTATTAAGCCATTAGGCGTGCTTGTATTTACAAAGTAATCAACACCAATTTCTAACTCCCCTATTCCACATTGATCAAGGGTTTCGACCTCATTAAAAGTAAATACTAATTCAGGATGAAATGTGTAGACTTGTTTCTCATCTTTAGCATTATTAATTCCAATTCCAATTGGAGCCTCTGTAGAAGCATAGATACCAAAGTAATTTAATCTTTTCCCAACAAGTTCATTGAGCCTATCTCTATATTGATCAATTGTTGTTGCTCCATAAATAACAGTTTCAAGATTTGGCCAGATTTCAGAAATTGTTTTCTTCCCTGTTCTCTCAAGAACATATTCAAAGATTGAGATTAGGTATGTAGGAATACCTGAAGCAACTTTGAGATCTACATTGATCGTTTGCTCATAAATCTCGTTCATTTTATGTTCCCAATTTTCAATAGAGAGAGTATCGATAGATGGATGCGTCATTTTCTTTAGCGAGGCAGGTGTTTTTGCCGTGAGTATTCCTGAGATATAACCAAAACTCATTCCATCTTCTTCATATGTAATAGGAGATGAACCATATGATAAACGACTTGCTGTTAACAAATCTAATCCCTTTACTTCGTGAGAGATTACTGCCGCTAAATATTTCTGAGCTTTTTGAAATGAAGAAATCATCTCTTTATTATAAGGAACCTTTTTAGAATCTTTCCCTGAAGTTCCCGATGTTAGTCCGAAATAGAGAACATCTTTTTTAAATAGAACATTTGTTGCGCCATGAACATGAGCATCAATAAATGGTTTGAAATCATCATACTCTCTAACTTTAAAGTGTTCTGCATATTCTTTATAGGATTCAAGATTATCTAGGCCGAACTTTCGACTAACCTTAGTTCCATCAAGAGACTTTCTTAGTTTTTTGTAATTAGTATTTTGTAGGTTAGTAACCTCTTTCTGATCTGCTAAAAGAATACCATGTAAACTTCTTAAATAAATACACGCGATTTTTGATTTTAAATTTTTCATATCTTTGCTCCTCATAGTCAAATGTATGGACTATTTATAGGCAAAGATATTTCGAGTGTCTTTTTGTTCTATGAACAGATTTAGTGGATTTCTGTCAAAAGCACTCCGTTTTGACAGAATGTCTTAAAAAGTGTCAAAGCTTTATCGTATTTGTAGTAGCTTAGAGTTCGAAGAAGTGCTTCTTTTTTGGAATTGTAAATGGATCGTATAAATCATTTTCAATAATTGGCTTATATTTTCTAGAAATATCAGAAACTTTTTCACACTGTTCAGTAAGATTAAAGTTTCTAAGCTCGCCGATTGTTCCTCCATCTGGAAGAGACGATGAGTCTGAATCCTTAGTGCATGCTGATATTTGAGAAACCTGACTTTTAAATCTATTTTGCGTCTTATTACAAGCATTATTACCAGGCCTAAGGGCAGCCCAATATGTATTACTTGTAAAAAGTCTACCTCTTCTACTAGAGTACTTACTAAGTATCTGACCTTTTAAGATACGTAGACCACATTTAATATTCAAATGAGGGTCAAACATTCCACCATCATTTTCTCGACCCAGAACTACCTTTCCACTCTTTTTAAAGCTCTTTGTTTCACAACCATAACTATTTCGACCATTATTAGGATCAATCTGAAGTAGCCCATAAGAATCATCAATGGCACTCTTTTGCTTTGGTTCTTGAAAGTAGGTTTTCTCTTTAAAACCACTTTCTGCATGGGCCATTGAAGAGATAAGTAGAATATAGAATTTCTTTTTATCTTTTTCTTCCATCTCATTAAAGTTAGGACAATTTAATTTTTCAAGATCATCCTTATTAATTTCCATATCTAACATTCTCTTAAACTTAGGTTCATTTAATGTATCTAAAGCAGTTTTAGACCAAGAAGGGTCCCAAGGCCTAGAGCTATCCGCAATCTTAGGAAGGTCTGAATAATCTGTTTCACCATCACTATAAATAGGACAACTTTTAGGAGATGAAACAACTTGATCATCTATCCATTGATTAACTTTTGAGGAGCTTGGAATTGTTTCACTAGCAAGCCCCCCACCTGTTCCAAAAGCAGACAAAGGGGCCATTGAACCAGCTCCTTGCTTACATGATATAGAGACAAGTGAAAGTAATAAGAAACATAAAATATTGGTCTTAAAATTCATAAGTTATTATAAGCTTGTCATGGAGCTGAACCAAGATAAAAGCAAATTTTATATACTTTCAATTACTTAAACAGTTTTACTATATATAAAGTGCCAAAAAAAGCCTCATTTAAAGAGCGACAATACTATCCAGAAATTTCCAAGTCATCTCTCTTGCTTGCTCTACAACAGCTGCAATCTTTGTATGGTGTGGAACTTTTCTATTACCTAGTTCAACAGCAATAGCTGAACCACCATTGTGCTCATAGTAGAAATCTGCACTAGAGCCTTTTGCCACATAGATAACTCTAGAGATAGGACCAGACTTATACCTATTTTCTTTTGCCATATCTTTGGTTAATAAATTGAAATGTTCATGATCAGAAGAATTAATTAAGTCTCTCGTATATCCCCATGGAAACATCACCATTTTTCCGTAAGCATGAAAATCAATACTCCCTTTAAAATCTTTTTCTTTATAAAATTTCATGAGCGAATCAATACTCTTTACAGGAGTAGATCTATTCGGGTTTCCAGGCCAAGGATACTGGCGATTAGGATCAATACCTCCAGCATATCTTGATCTTCTTGTAAAACCTTCGGGATTAACGACAAAAATAAAATAAGTTTCAGATTCATCTACAATCCTAGTTAGCCTATCATCCTTCCCATAAGACTCTAGTAACATCCTGCTAAGACTTAAGAGAACTTCTACGGTAATGAGCTCATCGCCGTGAGTAGCACTCGTTAGCATGCTCTTTTTTACTTTATTAGACTTTTTTGCGTCCTTAGTAATTTTTAAAGCAAAAAGAGGAAGTCCATTTTTAGAAGTTCCATAGTGCTCAATTTTAGCCAGCGTAGGGAAAGATTGTTCTAACTCTTTTGCGATAGATTGAACCTCCTCAAAAGAGTGATAGCCTTGAATTTTTTGACTCTTGTTCTTAAGTTCCTTATTAATATCTTCGCTAATTAATTTAGCAAGAGGGGCCATTCGATTAAACTTGTCCGTTTTCGAATCTAGAACATAGACGATGAAATCTTTTTCTCTATTTTCAACAATTTCAAAACTAGTGGCAATTTCGGAAATTTTGCTATTAGATTTAGAGACTGAAAAGCTCTTAATAGTTTCAGCATTTGCAACGAGAGTAATGAGAGATAGTACCAATACCAGAGATATTTTCATAAGTTCTTCCTTGAACAATTAATTAATAGTTAATTCTACAAATTCATCTCAAATATGACTAATAAATATATCTATTCCTTACTTACATTTAATAATATCCGAGCTATTTAATTTAAAAAATGTTCAATCTAAACTCATTGCATTTCTGTGTATTCCTTATATATTTACTTTATTCATTTACTAAAGAGCCTCTATGAAAAGAATTATTTCAACCTATTCTCACTTACCTGATATTTTATGGGAACATTCACAGCTTCGAAAGTTTCACCACCCTTCACTAATAAAATTTAATGACCCTTTAGCTAAGACCTTGAGTCCAAAGCTTTCAAGCCTTGAGAATTCAAAACTAGCAAGTATTTTCTCAGGACAAGAACTTTTAGATAACTCAAAACCAATTTCTCTTGCCTACGCTGGTCATCAATTTGGCCACTTCGTACCTCAATTAGGAGACGGAAGAGCAACCCTTATCGCAGAAATAAAGAATGATAACGATGAGCATTATGATATTCAGTTAAAAGGTAGTGGAAGAACTTTTTATTCTAGAGGCGGTGATGGCCTTTGTGGAATTGGTCCGGCCATACGAGAATATATCTTGAGCGAGGCCATGTACGCCTTAAATATTCCTACAACAAGGGCCCTGGCGATTGTAAAAACAGGAGAAGAAATTCTTAGAGACCAATATCAGCCAGGGGCAGTAATCACAAGGGTTGCCAAAGGCCATATTAGAGTTGGAACATTTGAGTTCCTCGCATCGAGAAAGCTAACCAGTGAGCTAAAGGAGCTTGCTGATTATTGCATTAGTAGATTTTATCCTGATCTTGAAAATAAAGACCAAAAATATCTAGAACTTTTTAGAGCAATATCAGAAAATAAACTCACTCTTGTTGCTAAATGGATGAGTATTGGATTCATTCATGGCGTAATGAATACTGATAATACTTCTATCACAGGTGAGACAATCGATTACGGTCCATGCGCATTTATGGACCAGTTTGAACACGACAAAGTCTTCAGTTCAATTGATAGAAATTCAAGATATGCCTACAATAATCAAGGACAGATCGCTCAGTGGAATCTCTCCTCTCTAGCGAATTGCTTTATTCCACTTATTAATGATCAGGAGTCTGTTGCCGTAGAGCTTCTACGCAAGGAGCTTGAAAGAAACTCTCGATTCTTCGATCAAGTATGGATTAAGACCATGGGAAATAAGTTAGGAATTCTAAACCCATTAGCCAGTGATTTAGAACTAATAAATGAGTACCTCGTCTATCTTGAGAAAAATCAGCTCGATTTTACAAATAGTTTTAGAACACTATCAGAGAAAATTAATGAACAAGGATCTTTCTATTCAAAGTGGTCTAAAAGAATACTTGATCAAGGAAAGTCATCACAAGAAATCAAAGACTATATGAATGCGATAAACCCATTTATCATAGCAAGAAATCATCAAGTGCAAAATATTATCGACCACGCTCTAGAGGGTGATTTCACTCCAATGCATGATTTAATTCAAGCTCTTCAATCTCCCTATAAAACAGATGAATTACTACTCAAGTACACTCACCTTCCAACAGAAGATGAGATAGTACATCAAACCTTTTGTGGAACTTGAAAGAGATAAGTGCTCAGAGGCTTGATAAAACTAATCTAAGTATCTGAAACAATTATAATCTAAAATATTTGAAAGCTTCATATGTCTTATTTAGACAAAAATTAACAAAACTCTTACTACCGTCTAACACTATAAATATGTCAATTTGCTACTATTGAGTAAGAGGAGGAGTAATGAAAAAGATAAGTTTTACATTTTTATTGGTATTCTTATCGAATGATGTAATTGCCAAGAAGCTCAGACACTCTAGGGATATAACTTTAGATTACAATATCCGTGAAGTTGTAAGAAGAATCCTTGACGTTGAAAGTACTTGCCAGGAATCTTGTAAGTATCATATGCCTGCCGTCAAGGAAGTCAAAATACTTCGACATGAGAAGTCTGAGCCTAATAGTTTCTATATTTGGACTCATATTCAAAGTACAATTGACTCCAAGTACTTTTCTAAAATTAGCTATGTAAAGAATGAAGACGAAATCATCATAACTCAAAAACAAGTTCCAAAAGACAAGGCTAAACAGTTAGAAAAGTCATCGGGCCTAAAGAGTAAACCTCTTTTTGATAGAGTTAAGTCAAAATATAGATTACATCCCAGAGGCGAGAGAACTTTTGTCATGTATGATGTTGAGTTAGAGTATTCTGGGATCTTTTTAAACCTTGCTTCTAAGAAGATAAAAAATGGAACTCTTGAATCGATGAATAAAACTCTAAAGAATCTTTCATTTGTTAGTGAAACAAATAAGACTTTCAAATGAGGTTATCCTAAAATATAATTTCTTAAAGGAAATTATTAATGAGTACTATGATTGAAAGATTGATTGAAACAATTGAAAAAGATATTCAAGACATTGAGTCTAACTCGAAGCTAGAAAAGAAAATTATTAGAAAAGAATGTAGCCTTTTAAAACAGAGGATAATCTCTTTAAAAAAGTTTAAACCAAAAGAGATAATAATTAACGACTTCGAAATGAGAATTGAAAAGATTCTACAAAGTTCCTAACAAAGCTGTTTAAAACTAACATTAACTCTTGCTTCATCTGAACTTAAGTACATAGTATTATCTTCAATCATACAATCTATGCTCATGTTCCTTTTAGCAAGGTCCTCAAGTAGATTTTCTTCATCAACAGAGATTTGAATAATACTTAGTTTATCTAGTTGTAAAAACTCTTTCTCAAACTTTCGAAACCATTCATCAGTTTTATTCTTATGATAAGTGAAAACATTAACTCGACTTGATTTTCCACATGCTTGTCTAACTCTCTTAATATCGGGAAGTCCAAGCTCTATCCACTCTAAGATTTCCCCTGTTGGTGAGATATGCCACATTTCAGGTTCTTCAGTACTACTTAAACCTTTAGTAAAACTAATATCAAAATTAGAGCTATAGAGGAAAGCACATAGCCTATACATCATTCGAAGCTCCCCTTCTGAAGGATGTTTAGCAAGAGTTAGCGATGTACTATCATAAAAATGTGTATTCAAATTAGAGATATTAACATTCGCTTTAAATATAGACGCACCTAAGGCCATTGTTGTCCTATGTTAAAGAAAGTTAAGATTGAACCTAAGAGTATTGAGATACTAACTAAATATACTGTACTAAGCTTAGGCACTTTCCAAGTTAAAATTAATGTGACAAGAAAAATGATCAATGCTCCTGGGTGAAGAAAAGAAATCCTCCCAAGAGGATAAAGAGCAAATGCCATAAGACCCATTGAAGCAGCATTTACACCATCTAATAGTAATGAAAATTTTAGCGAGTCTCTAAGTTTTGGTATATAAGGGTTTAAGAAATAAACAAAGACAAATGAAGGTAGAAAGATTCCTACTGTCGCAACCAAAGCTCCAGTACTATTTCCAAGTAAATACCCTATAAATGTTGAGGTAGAAAGAACGGGTCCCGGAGTAAACTGTCCTATGGCAATTGCATCCGCAATTTCAGAGTTTGTTAACCATCCCCTATTTTCAACGAGCTCTTTTTGCAAGTAAGTAATAAGAACATATCCTGAGCCAAATAAAATCGCTCCAATTTTAGTAAATATATAGAAAATACTTAGAAGTGGAAAACTTTTAACACGAGTGTCTCCTTTGTAAAGACCTAGGATAAGCCCAATGCTTCCTCCAACGAGTAGAGAAATAAATTCATTCACACCAATAAAGCAAAGAGCAAATGTGATAAGTGTAACAAACGCTAGAGAGTAGTTCTTAATCGCTTTTGGAGCGAGTTTCTTCAATGCTTGAAAAATTAAAATTAAAACAACAGGCTTAACCCCAATCATATAGTCACTAAAATTTGGGATTTTAACAGCTTCAGTATAAAGGTAGGCCAATAAACCAGATAAGATACAGGCCGGAAGAATAAAGCTCACACCGGCCAACACAAGGCCTCTTAGACCTCCTCTATGATGACCACAGTGAAGAACCATCTCTGTTGAATTCGGGCCAGGAATAAGCGCAGTGGCCCCCATTAGATCTAAAAAATGTGACTCATCCATCCACTTTCTTTTAACTACGACTTCTTTGTGTACTATTGCAATATGTGCAGCAGGTCCGCCAAATGCGACAAGACCTAAACGAAAGAATAATGAACCAATCTCTTTTAGATTACCTACTGAACTCATGAGTTTCTACTTTCTCTCTCTTCTGTAGGTTATTAATACACCTTTTTTAAGAGATAGATTTCCTTTACGGTAATCAATAATCCCCATTCTCATCATACTCTTTAGCGCATGAGAAAAATCTTGGTCTTCAAGAGCAAACTCTTTATGTTGTCCCCACATTCCTTTTAGATCTTTTTTAAGCTTTTCCTCTTTAAGTCTAAACTTTCCCTGGTTTCTCAGGTGATAGAGTATGAACGCCTCTTCTTGATCTATCTCTAAACCTAATGCCCAAAAAATAGTGTATAAAGCTTGAACGCCAATAGGAAGCCTCTTGTCTTTAGTAATATCGTTAGATATCTTTTCAAATCCAGGAAAAAATAAATCTAACTTAAATAGGACATTATCGTGATCCGCATACGTACTCGTTTGAGTATCTTTACTCACTTTAATACAATCATTTAAAAGTCTTGTTAATTTATCTTTTCTAGCAATATCAATTTTCTCTACAATTTCTTCAATAATTTCTTGCATTTTAATACCTCTTTCTAGAAGAACTTTTCTTATTCTTCGTCCCCGGTCTTCTCTCTGAGCGACCAGGCTTTTTACGATCTTTTCGACTTGATGATGAGCTCGTATTAATTGTCTCAATATCACTCAGGTTATTATACCGTCTAATTTCTTTGTTAAATTTCCACACAAACATTAACTTCATGAACTGATCATGATCGAGGTCTTTAAATTTTTCTTCAAAGAATTTATAAGAATCCTCAGTTTTAAACTCGTCACCTTTACTTTGAATGGCAGAGAGAATTTGCTCTGCTGCTTCTATCTCGCTGAGCACCAAATTCTCTTTTAAGACTTCAACACTTGGCAATTTTTCAAGAGAAATTCGTTTCTTAATATGTCTTTCAAGATTTTCAATGTCAAAAGTCGCCTTAGGACCAACGATAGTATATGCAACACCTTTCATTCCAGCTCTACCAGTACGTCCTATTCTATGCACGTAACTTTCATTATCTCTTGGAAGGCCATAATTAAAGACATGAGTTAAGTTATTTATATCAATTCCACGAGCAGCAACATCAGTGCATACGAGAATCGTCGCTCTTTTTTTCTTGAAGTTATTCATGGCGAGATCCCTTTCAGGTTGTCCCATATCTCCATTTAAAACTTCAACGTCATGACCACGCTTCTTTAAATCGTCTCCAACTTCTCTTGTTTCTATCTTTGTACGACAGAATACAATGGCGTATACTTTTGCTGATGCACTATCAATAAGCCTAGAGAGGGCCTCTTTAAAATGCTTTTCACGAACAATAAAATACTTTTGCTCGATATCATCATTACTAATAGACTGGGTTTCAATTTTAACTACAGTAGGCTCATTAAAGCTATTATTGATCAACTTAACAATTGGTTTGGGCATAGTCGCAGAAAACATGAGCAGCTGACGCTTTTGTTTAAACTTAGTCATAATAAGTTCAACATCTTCAAAGAATCCCATATTTAGCATTTCATCTGCTTCATCTAGAATAAGAAAATTGGCCTTATTTAAATGCAAAACACCTTTCTTTATCAAGTCAATTACCCTTCCAGGCGTACCTACAACAACTTGAGGTTTAACTTTTCTCATATCACGAATTTGGGCCTCATAGGGCGTTCCACCATAAACACATAGAGATTTTAAGTCTAAATACTTAGCAAGTTTAACAATTTCGCTTTCAACTTGTTGAGCAAGCTCTCTAGTTGGAGTAAGAATAAGTGCCTGAACATTAGTATTGGTATAATCAAGCTTTTGCAGAAGTGGTATTGCAAAAGCAATAGTCTTTCCTGTGCCTGTTTGGGCCTGTCCAACAAAATCTTTTGTTGTTTTCAAAAGAATGGGAATGGACTTCTTTTGGATTTCAGTGGGAGTTGAAAACCCTAGCTCGTTAATAGACTTCATCAACGCATCAATAAGTTTCAAATTAGAAAATGAATTCTCTTCAGTCACATGGTCTCCCTATAGGTTTTCTTTTAAAAATAACAGTTTATACTCCTATTGAGTCTCAATTTGAATTTATTACACAATTATTTAGCATATTTATGTAATTTACTAAAAATTAAGTAAATTTAAGAACCTACACCAATAAATAGAAGCTACAATTGAGTCGTCACACTCACACTTAGCAGGAGAAATGAGTGTTCTACGAGTTAGAAATATATCAATACCTCATCATCTTTGTTGGTGTATTCTTTGCGGGACTAGTTGATTCTATTGCTGGAGGTGGAGGACTTATAACCATTCCACTCTATATTTCAGTAGGTCTACCAGAATCGTTAATCCTAGGAACCAACAAGAGTGTTTCATCTATTGGCACATTCAGCTCCATCACACGATTCATACGAAATAAAGCGATAAAGTGGAAAGAGGGCTCAATTGCCATAGTGTTCTCTTTAACAGGTGCATTTATTGGTGCAAGAGCGAGTAAAGTTCTCTCTAGTGAGTATATGATCTATATCCTCATCGTAGTTCTTCCTCTACTTTTATTTCTAGGTAAGAAGATCAACTTTAATAGAGACGAAGTCAGTGAGAAACTGAATAACTTTCAATTATTTTTTAGATCAGCCTTAACAGGTTTATGTATAGGATTCTATGATGGATTCTTTGGTCCAGGGACAGGTACTTTTTTAATTATTGCCCTTTTTCTTTTCTTAAGAATGAATGCACTAAATGCCAACGCAACTGCGAGAGTATTGAATTTCACATCCAATATAGCTTCATTTATTTACTTTGCCTCCGCAGGAAGTATTGCTTGGAAAGTAACACTGATCGGTGCGATTGGTAGTATATTAGGAAACTGGATAGGTAGCGGTCTTATTTTAACTAGAAGTAAAGACGTAATAAAACCCGTTTTCAACTTTGTACTACTCATCCTATTTATAAAGTGTATTCACACTCTATATACAACTTAAGTAAGTACAACTCATTAAATATAAAGCTGACTTGCCATAAATAAACTTAAAGCAATCATTAGTGCGCCACTCACCTTTGTGAAATAATTTAAATATTTATTTCTAATTACTTCCTGAAATCTATCAATGAGCTTGATCAGAAAAACGAACCAAAGAACTGAACCTATTGCCAATCCAAGAGAAACTAAGAAAATATTTAATCGTCCCATTTCAAAGAGTTCAAAGCTTTTTACAGTTGCTCCAAGGGCCGTCATTGTCACGACCAGAGTGGGATTAGAAGTGTAAATAACGACTCCCAAAAGAAAACCTGCGGCAAGACCATTGGGACTTTCTTTTTCAGTCTTTCTTTCTATTTGGGTTACCTTCGATGTGAGTTCTTTAATTCCTAGACAGAATATTAAAATAATTCCAAAAACCTTTAGCCAAAATACTAATTGTTCACCAAAGGTGATAAAAGAGAGCCCAGACAAGATAAAAAAGAAGTAGAGAAAGTCCATAAGAGAACCACCCACAGCAATAGACAAGGCCCTAGCGGCACTATGCTTTAAATGAGTGTTAATTACCCATACATTTATAGGACCAATAGGAATGCACATAAGAAAACCTATTATGATTCCTGTCACTAGAGCAATCATTTACAGACCAAAGCGAGAGATTCTCTTTTCATTTTACAGATAACTTTTACACTGACAAAGAATCCTCTATTCTTCTGAGTCAAAATCAAAGTAGTCCATAAACTCTTCATCGTCTTCTTGGTATTCATTATTTAGAAATCCAATATTATAGAGTGCATCACCTGACATAATCAGGGATGATTTACTAGTACCAAGAATAACACCATCATTATCCATTCTAATATAAGTAATTAACTCTCCCGTGATTTTTCTAAGTTCACCAATGATATCACCTTTTTTGGCAACTTTTCCATGATGTGCCTTATTAATTAAAAGACCACCCTCTTTGGCCCTTAGCCATTTTGTCTTATTGATAATCACTTTATCTTTATTGAATTCTTTCTTCGTCTTGATCATTTGAAGATGAGCAAGAGTACTCTTAACTAAATTAACACCATACTTCGTAATAGTTTCATCAAACCTTAAGCCTTCTCCACCTTCAAAAACAATACAGGCCTTTCCAGTACTTTCAATGGCCTCTCTCAGTGATCCGTCCTTAAGAGAGCTATTCACCACGAGAGGAACGCTGATATTGTCCACCAGGTCTTGTACAATTTTATTACTTAAATCACAGCGTATTTGAGGGATATTAAAACGCCCAGGAGGACCTGAGTGAAGATCAATAAAAACATCGCCATACTTTGTGATATTCTGGAAAATAAAGTGAGCAAATCTTGAACCAAAACTTCCTTTTGGAAGCCCCGGAAAGCACCTATTTAAATCTTTTCTATCTGGAAGGTATCTTAGTTTATTTAAGAATCCATAAATATTAACCACAGGGATTATAATTAGAGTTCCTTTTTGAATTTTCAACTTACCTTTAATTAAAGATTGAGCAATACGAAGCCCATTAATTTCATCACCATGCACACACGCAGTAACAACAACACACGGAGAAATTTCTTTAGTTGCTCGATGAACATAGAGTGGAGCCGTTACTTTTTGTAATCCGTAAAATGATGGAAAGTCTACTTGATCAACAGAAGTTTTCCCAATTTCATAATTATCTAAGTCTATATTTAAAATATTTTCTTTCATTTCTTTTCCTCAGTTTCTTTGTTTGTGAAACACAATTACGCCTTTATTTTTCTAAGAAAAATAAATGTAATATCATCATTTTTTAGCCAACGTTCTGGATCTTGCTCAATACAAAGATCAACCAATCCTTGAAAAGACTTATCAAAAGAACCTCTTCCAACTATCTCAGTGAGATCTTCATGACTTATATTATCAAAGAGACCATCTGAACCGATAAGTATCGTATGCCCTTTTTTAATAGGCACGCCGGAAGTACTTTCAATTCTTATAAATTCATCTCCCATCAAATTATTAACAAGGTATCGATCAGGATCATCTAAAGAGTCAGTCTGTGAAGTTATTCCTGCCCTAACTTTTAACCCTGAATTAGAATGTGGAGTTGAAGTAAAAATTTCATTCCCATGACCATTCCAATATATGATCTCTGAATCTCCAACTGTATAGAATCTAATTAAGTCTTCTTTTATAGCAGCAAAGGCCAAAGTTGATTTCGCCCCTACCTTTAAATCAATAATTTTCTTATTAAGGTCATCAATATGATAAACATGATCTGTTCTATCAGTAGAAATTAATTCATTACCAATCAAAAATGCGGCATCTCTCCCTCTTGGGTGTCCACCCGCTCCATCAGCAACACCAAAAATAAGTTCTTGCTCATTCTTTTGGATAAAGAGGGTATCTTCATTTTCTTGAAAAGTTTTTTCTTTATTTCTAGAAATAAAGAAACCAATTCTATAACCATCAATATCTTGGAATGAATAATGATACTCATGTTCATCATGTAAGAATATTTGTTGCTTACTATCTAACTGCATCTGACCAATCCATTAGCTCTAAGTGATACCTTAGATCTGATATTGTTTTAAATCTATTTAGAATGATACTTCTTTTAAGGCCACAGATTATATACTTCAATGAAGGTGATAAGTTCTTATAGTACTTCGCCCCTCCGAGAATATCGTAGAAGATTCGAATTATTTTAACTATATCCTCATCTCTATTATCCTTCTTTGAGTCTCCCCAATGATGCAGGTCGATAATTTTTAGATCAAACTCAAGGCCAAACCTTTTAATAATGATATTATCCACATGAAGGTCACCATGATACTCCCCTTCTAAGTGAATAGACTCAACCCCAAGAACTATTGAATACAATAAGTGAATTGATGGAAAAATCCCTAGCTTCTTTAATTTCTGCTTCTCGATAAAGGTACCTAGAAGCTCCCCTTCAATAAATTCGCAAGCAAGACAAGCAACTTTCTGCCCCTTCATTCTAATCACATCATGAGAGAAGTAATCCATTACAATAGGACTCTCTCTTAACTTATCAAGTTTATTAGCATTTCGAGTACTTATCTTGAAATTCTTATTTCTATGAGGAAAGAATATTTTAAGGGCCCTGACTTTATTTGTTAAAAGTTCAGAAACCTTATAGACTTCACCTTCAACCCCTGCCCCAAGTAGCTCTAAAACCGTATAACGATTAGCTAAAACTCTTCCTTTTTCTAACGAAAAACTCTCAATTTTAGAAACCATTAACCCCTCCTGAAAAAACTATGCTGAAAGCTAGAATATATCTATTAGAGTGGTACTCCAACAAAAAAAGAGAATGAAGTTAAAATAAAAATAGATGGGCCTAGACCATCGAATAGGAGCTTTCCTGATTTCAGCCTAGGCGCTTGAGCTTAGTAGCTAGAGTCTTTCGATCCGCAATGAGGCATATATGGTGCATAAGGATTATTCACCTTAGCGTTCTTATCAGAGTCTTGGATCCACTTCTTTTTAACCATTGGGCAAGAGTAGGCATTGTACTTACCTCCAATATCATAAGAATTAACCACATGGATTAGGGCCATCGAAACAAGATGGTAATTATCATTATTGTCTTTTCTTTTTGCATCGGCCGTAATCATATCTATCTTTGTTGTAGCAAATTTTAATATTTTTGATATCTCGTCATTCTTAATTTCAACAATGGCCATCTTTAATGCCTTAGCATTCTTATCAATCTCGGATGGATTATATTTAAAAAATGAGGCATGTAAATTTTCATTAATTTCTAAGACTTTGATGACACTCTTTTTTGTACTTTCATCTAAGGCCTTTCTAGTGATCTTAGTCTTTGATTCTTTCATTTTAGAATGATCGTGATCTTCCATTGCCAATAATGAAAAGTTCAACCCAACTAGGATTGCGAGGATAGAAAGTGGTTTAATTTGCATATTGTTCTCCTTTAATTGATTGTATTTTCTTTAATTCAAAATATGAAAAGACTATTGGTACTATAAACAAAGTTACTAATTCTACAAGCATTCCCCCTAAAGTAGGTATGGCCATCGGTTTCATGACCTCACTTCCAGTACTAGTTGACCACATTATTGGCAAAAGGGCGACAATAGTAGTTGTTGTAGTCATAACTAGAGGACGAATTCTCCTAGACCCTGCTTCTATAATACATTCCTTAAGCTCGCTCCAGTTTGTAGGAGTATTAGATTTAACGGCCTGTTGCAAATAGGTCATCATTACAACGCCGTCATCTACAGCGATACCAAACAGAGCGATAAAGCCTACCCAAACAGCAACCGAAGTATTAAATCCTCCAACCCAAAGAAGTATTAGTCCCCCTGAAAAAGCAATTGGGACGGCACTAAAGATGATTGCAGAGTTTCTAAGATTCTTAATACCTAAGAATATTAAAAATAAGTTAATTAATAGCGCAATTGGTACAAGGACCATCAAGCGATTATTTGAGCGAACTTGATTTTCATATTGTCCGGCCCAAACAATCGAGTAACCTGGCGGAAGTTCAATTTTCTTATTAATAACCTGCTTCGCTTCTTCAACAAACCCTATTAAGTCTCTTCCTTTTACATTTAAAAGAACTAAAGACCTAAGCATCCCATTTTCAGATGCAATAGCGGCTGGCCCTGTAACAATTTTAACTTTTGCTAATTGCTCTAGTGGTATATGCTGACCCAATGGACTAGGGACAAGAACTTTTTTAAGTTCATCTACTCTATCTCGAAGCTCTTTTTTATAACGAACTCGAATAGGATATCTTTCGCGACCTTCATAAAATTGTCCAATAGTCATTCCACCCACAGCGGTTTGAAGTATCTTATTTATTGTCCCTGTATTAATTGCATAACGACTAGCAGATACGCGATCAATATCGAATTCAATATATGGCTTTCCTGTTATTTGCTCTGCGAATACTCCATAGGCACCATCTACAGACTCAACTTCTCTACCTACTTCAGCGGCCAGCTTCTCTAGTATCTTTAAATCTTTACCAAAGATCTTTATTCCGATCTGAGTTTTTATGCCAGTTGAGATCATTGAAATTCTATTTTCAATTGGAAAGAGCCATGCATTTACAAGTCCCGGAACTTGAAGTTTTTGGTCTAACTCTTCCATAATGTCATTAATGGAAGTTCCACTTGGCCACTCATCTTCAGGAATTAACTTTACGACTGTTTCAAACATTGCAATAGGTGCTGGGTCAATTGCTGAATCGGCCCTACCGAGCTTGCCAATTGCATCTTTCACTAACGGATGTTTCTTTAACTCTTTATCCGTATAGGCAAGTAACTCTCGCGCTTTAGTCATACTTACATCAGGAGTTGTCACAGGCATATAAAGTATTTCCCCCTCATTTAGAGACGGCATAAACTCCTTTCCCAACTGTGTATAAGAAAAGATTCCTAAAGAGAGAATAATGGTAGGAAAGATGAAGAATAATCTCTTATGATCTAATAAGAAATTCAGAGCAATCTTATACCTACTAACAATCACTCTACTAACTGTATTTTTCTCAATCGGCTTGAGATTACCATTTAAAAAGAACACAGAAAGTGCAGGAACAAGAATAATTGCAACGATAACAGAGCCAAACATCGCTAAAGTCTTGGCCCATGCCAGAGGACCGAAGAGCTTACCTTCACTTCCCTCTAGGGCAAAGACTGGTAAGAAGGTTACTATTGTAGTGGCAACGGCAGTAAGGATAGCTGGGCCTACCTCCCTTGCTGAATGAATAATTATATTAATTCTCTGTGATTTACTTAGATTGCTTTTTTGAGCTAGGTTAGAATAGACATTCTCAGTCATGATAATACCCATATCAACCATTGATCCAATAGCAATAACAAGACCTGACAAACTCATTACATTTGAATCAATCCCAAGAATCTTCATTAAGATAAAGCTTATTCCAACACCAAAAGGAAGAGTCAAAGAGACAAGAATTGAAGACTTAAAATGAAGAAGAAAAAGAAGGATCACAATAATTGTAATAATAATTTCTTCAGAAAGTGCTTTATAGACAGTACCAATAGTTCTCTCTATGACTTCAGTTCTATCGTAAAAAGAAACGAGCTTGACCCCACTAGGTAAACCCTGTCTGACAACTTCTAATTGTTTCTTTACCTTATCAATAACTTCCTTTGGATTCTCTCCAAAGCGCATAGTAACAACGCCGCCAACAGACTCTACACCATTCTTATCTAGGGCACCTCTTCTAAAACTTGGTCCTAACCCAACTGTTGCAACATCTTTGACACGAATGGCAGACTTATTCTTTACTGCAATTACGACATTTTCTATATCCTCTAAGCTCTTAAAAAATCCCTTCCCACGAACTATATACTCTCTATCACCTTCTTCAACTACCTCTGCCCCAACATCAATATTACTATTTTGAATAGAGCTAATTAACTTTGAGAAGTGAATGTCATAGGCAAATAATCGCTTTGGATCAACATCAATTTGGTATTCTTTAATGAAGCCACCAATTCCGGCCACCTCACTTACACCTTCAACACTTTGAAGCAAGTACTTTACATAGAAGTCTTGAATTGTTCTAAGCTCGGATAGAGATTTAGGATTTTTAGACTCTGGATCATTTTCCAATGTATACCAGTAAATTTGTCCCAGCCCTGTTGCGTCTGGTCCCATATTGGGAACAACTCCTTCAGGTAAAGAAGCTTTTGCAGTAGTGAGTTTTTCAAGAACTCTAGATCTACTCCAATAAAAATCAATATCATCTTTAAAAATAACGTAAATAATCGAAAATCCAAAAGCAGAAGTTCCTCTTATATTCTTTACACCGGGAACTCCTTGCATAAGGACACTAAGAGGATATGTAACCTGCTCTTCAATATCTTTAGGAGATCTACCTGGCCAATCAGTGAAAATGATTTGCTGATTTTCTCCAATATCAGGAATGGCATCTATACGAGCAGTCTTAAGACTGAATACTGAAAATAGAGCAATGAGTATGAAAGAAAATACAACAATGGCTCTATTTCGAATGGATAATTCTATTAGTTTTTGAATCATTCTAAATCCTAATTGCTTTTGGGAGAAGTCCCGCTATCTCTAATTGGATCTTCGTATCCACCAAAGAGTTGTGCTTGTGCATCAAGAAGAAAGTTTCCCTCAATGACAACTTCTTCACCTTCCATAAGTCCATGCTTAACTTCAACGTAACCTTCAGACTCATAGCCAGTTCTTATCACTTTCGCTACAAAACTTGACTTCGAAGTTTTCACCCAAACCACCTTTCTTTTTCCAGTATCTATAACTGCTGTGCGAGGAATAACCAAAGGAAGTCCTTTGACTTCAATATTTAAAACTGCATCAGCAATCATCCCGGGTTTTAAATTCCCAGCTTCATTCTTAATGGTGGATCTAATTTTTAGAGTTCTTGATTTATCATCTAAGACAGGACTGACAAAATCAATCACCCCTGAGACAGTTTCACCAGGTAGCGCATTAAAGCTGAGATCAACTTTCTGACCATTATGGACTAGTGCCGAATCTTGTTCATAGACATCCATCTCAACCCATACATCGGCTAAATCAGAGAGTTCAAAAAAGTT
The DNA here is from genome assembly GCF_004006665.1 of Halobacteriovorax sp. HLS. Taxonomy (NCBI): domain Bacteria; kingdom Pseudomonadati; phylum Bdellovibrionota; class Bacteriovoracia; order Bacteriovoracales; family Halobacteriovoraceae; genus Halobacteriovorax; species Halobacteriovorax sp. HLS. The sequence goes on along the minus strand of NZ_QOCL01000009.1, from coordinate 117,729 downwards.
CTGACCTTCTTTAAAATACTTTCCTACAAAAGCATTTCTCTTTCTTACTATTCCTGTTGCATTAGAATAGATAGTAATCTCCCTTGGAACAGTATTTGTTTGCGCCCATTTCTCAAATTGTGAGGATTTCAGTCCCCACTGAAGGAGTCTTTCCTCAGATTGCTTAAGCATTTCTTTAAAATCTTTACTCTTATTCTTTTTAAAGCTCTTTTTTGCTAGTAAGTATTCTTCACCCGCAGTTATAAGTTTAGGACTGTAAAGAACAAGAACGGGGTCTCCTTTTCGGACAAGACTTCCTGTTGATTTAACAAAGACCTCTTCAACTCTCCCGCCTACTCGTGCAGGAATACTACTTTCCTTTTCCTCAGACTGTAAGACTGATCCTAAAACTCTAATCTTTTTATTCATCTTCATTGGAGTAACAGGAAAGAAGTCTGGAAAGAAGTGATTCATTTGGGCCTTACGTAACTTCACTTTAGCAATGATATCCTCAACCATAGGGGCCATATCTTCTGCGATCATCTCTGTTCCATCGATTGGACAAACTCCTGCCACTTCACTAGTGACATCAGGAAAATTAGCACAGCGATATAATTTCTTAAGAACGACTTCCTTTTGATGATCATGCTCACCCTGCTCTACTTCAACTTTAGTTAGATTCATATGACATATAGGACATTTCCCCGGTCCTTTCTCTTTGACTTGAGGATGCATAGAGCAAGTGTAATAGATTTCACTCTTAGCGCTTTTGTCTATTTCAACAGAAGTTGACGAGTCTTTAGAGCAAGAAAAGGAAATTAAAGATAGAAGTAAAATAGTTAGATGAATATATTTATTCATTAAGTGCTTCCCCTTGAATGTACATCAGATTTGTTTTCTCTATATCTTTCTTTGCTTCTAGCATCACTTTATAGAGCAAGATATTTTGTAATTGTAGCTCACTTTGCAAGAGCTCAACATAGGTCGCATTCCCATGACCATATGATTTAGAGGTTATGGCCCTAGAGTTAGTGGCGAAGACGATAGTCTTTGTATTTAAAATAGAAAGCTCTTTTTCAATCTTAGATATCTCTTTTTGTAATAGGTTACTCTCTCTAACTTTTAAACGTTTATAGTTATTGTACTTTCTTTCAACTGCATATTTTTCAAAGACTTCTTTATTTCTATTTGCGTATTTCTGATCAGAGAATGGTATTGGAAAAGTAATAGCGGCGCCAATAAAGTCTCCATTATTATCAATATTGGCCCTCTTCGTATAACCCACAGAGAATGTTAGATCAGGAATGAAGTTTTGCTTAGCAATCTTCACTCCTAAGTCCTTGGCCTTAACTTTTCCAAGTAAAGAAAGTTCTTTATAATCCTTTCTTTTTTTCCCCGATCTACTTAGAACACTCCAAGGAATACTCTTTCTATCTAACTCTTTGGGATCATCATTTATCAGATAGCTTATTCTTTCGGAGATCTGTTCTAATTCAAAATTCTTATTACTGATCTGTCTTTCAATTTCAGACTTTCTAATTTGAATATCAAGTAGTGACTGTTGTGAAACTTTTCCATTTACATAGAGCTTTTTACTGATACTAAGGATTTTTCCATTCCATGCAAGATTCTCATTCAAAATGAAGAGTTCCTCTTTTACTTTTCTTTCATTTATTAGAGTTTCCCAAAACATCCGTGACAACTCTTGAACTTTATCTTTTGCATCAAATTTTGTAGACCGCGCCAGATTTTCTATAGAGTCTCTAATATTTCCATATTTATTAGACATAGCAATTTTTTGACTAAATCCGAATTCAACTCCTGTCATAGGTGTCTGATCATTTTTAAGCGTATCAATAGGAAAGTTCTTGGCAGCAACTTTTAGCATAGGATCCCCCCAAGAGCTCTTCATTCGTGATTCAGAGTTTAGAGAATCGGAGAGATGTTCGAGCCCTTTGACTACTTCATGCTCTTGAATATTTTTAATGGCCTGTTCAAAACTAAGTCCAAAGGACTTTGACTGTATTAATAAGAATGTAACTACTAGGAAAAACTTCATTTTAAAATCTCTCTTGCTTGATTAATCCACTTTCTTACCGTCTCTACTTCAGACTTGCTTAGGGTGGAGCTAGAGTTAAAAATACGATACCTCAGAGGAGGCATTTCTGAAGAATCAAGGTTTCGCTCAATGGCCGATAAGTCATCTAACTTACTTCCATGTCCACGAAATGGATAATCCCCATCTAGAACCAAATGCCACTTAGCATCTTTAATATCCTTATCAATTAACTCTTTAATTAAGGGAAGATTATAGTAACTTGGATAAACTGTTTGAGAAGAGTGACAATCAAAACACGCTTTTTTAAAAATTGCTTTTACATTTTTGACATAGAGCTCATTAATAAGCTTATTCTTCTCTTTAGACTCGCTAGTTTTAATATCTGAAAGGTCATGCTCTACGCCACCATGAGCATAGAGATAGAAACTGCAAATATACATGAATAACAAACCAATAACTTTCACACGAACTCCTCATATATTTGCATTACGAAAGAAAGTCATCATTTGTGACAAAAAAACAGTCCAGCAACCTAACCTACTGAAATAACTAACAGTTATATTTAAATGTCACAAATAAAAGGTTTCTATCGTAAAGATTATATAATCGGATTGGAGACTCTGTGAAGACGAATAACGATTTCAAAAAATTTGTTACCCATGAAAAGGATAAGACTCCTAGAGAGTTAAAAGAAGACGTTTGTACACAGATCACGACCAAACTCAATCCTTCTCATGCCCTTATCTATTCTAAACTCCTCACTTCACAATTATTCTTTGGAGTTATATCACTTACTTTCTGTCCACAATTTGAATTGAGCTTAACGAATAACTATGATCTATTTCACTACTTTCACAGAACCTTTGGTGCTCATATTTGTATGATTTTATGTGGGGCAGTTTTCATGGGAGCCGGGGCCATACTTTCTAGCCTCTTGCTATCCATAACTGAGATAAAAAAAATATACCAATCGAGGTTTCTCTACTTCACTTCATTAACAGGTATCTTTATTAGTTTATTCTTTGTCTATGGAGTCGAGATTTATTTGAAAATGGCTTCACTATGGGCGATTGGTTCTATAGTGAGTGCTATCGTCATATTTAAAAGTGCAATAACTCTTAGAGATTCTCTAAGAGAGGTGCACTGATAAATTCTAAATTATAGTTTTAATCCTTAAGCTATTACTCACAACCGAGATACTACTCAATCCCATTGCAATACTAGCAAGAACAGGAGGCATCATAGGCCCGTCAAATATGACCAATACCCCTGCCGCAATTGGAATAAGAAGTGAGTTGTAGACCATAGAAAGAAAAAGGTTCTGCTTAATTATTTTCATTGTTCCGTGTGAAAGCTTCAAAAAATCTATTGCTTTAGATAAGTCACCCTTAACTAGTGTTACATCAGAAGCATTCATCGCAACATCCGCACCTGTTCCCATTGCCATCGAAACATTAGCTTTTGCTAAGGCAGGAGCATCGTTTACCCCATCACCTATCATAGCAACATTCTTTCCCTTTGCTTGCAAAGATTCTACATAGGAAGACTTCTCAAGAGGAAGTGCATTGGCGACAAAGTGTTCTATACCAAGCTCTTTTGCTACATACTCGGCAACAATTTCGTTATCACCTGTAATCATCCACGTTTCAATACCTAAAAATTTAAGCTCATCTATAACCGACTTAGAAGTTGATTTAATTTTATCTCCGACAACAAGAGTTGCACAATGGACACCATTACAAGCAACAAATACGTAGCTACCAATTTCATTTGGAGTCAAATTTTGCTGAAACTCAATAGATGATTCTTCTAGAAGCAACTTATTACCAATTACATACTCGCGCTCATCAATGCTTGCAATAATCCCTTTTCCTTTAACTATTTCAAAAGAATCTGGCTCAGATAACGGTATCTTTCGATCTTGTGAATACTTTACAATCGCATTAGATAAAGGATGCTCGGAAAACTGTTCTATAGAGGCAATATCCATCAATGTCGTCTCTTCATCATTATTAAAAAGGGCCTCAACAACGGAAGGCCTTCCTTCTGTTATAGTTCCTGTTTTGTCAAAGATGATAGTATCAATTTTTTCAGACCTTTCGATGATCTCCCCACCTCCAATTAGAATTCCTTTTAAGGAAGCTCGTCCAGTCGCAACAACAACAGCTGTAGGAGTGGCCAAGCCAAGAGCACATGGACAAGCGATAACAAGTACAGCAATCATATTTGAAATAGCATTTCCCCAAAAAGGTTCAGGACCTAAGAAAAACCAGCAAATAAAGGTCAATACTGATATTGCAATAACAACAGGTGTAAAGATAGAGCTTATCCTATCCGCAAATTGTTGAATCTTTGGCCTTGATCCTTGCGCCTGTTCAACAAAAGCAATAATTTGTGACAAAAATGTATCCTTCCCAACTTTTGTTGCTATATACTCAATGACACTATCTCCATTAATTGTTCCAGAATAAACAAGATCATCGCTACTTTTTAACAATGGTACTGGCTCACCAGTAATCATAGATTCATCTATCAAGCTAGAGCCTCTCAAGATCTTTCCATCAACAGGAAATTTCTCCCCAGGCTTCACTCGCAAGACAGAACCTTTTTGAACCTCATCAATATCCACTTCAACAAATTTTGAATCTATTTCTACTAGAGCTTTCTTAGAGGATAATTTAAACAATGAATTTAGGGCCTCTTTAGTCTTCCTCTTTGCCCTTTCTTCAAAATAATTCCCAAGGTAAACAAAAGAAATAATAAAACCTACGGCTTCAAAATAGACCTTTTGAGTAAGTCCAAAAGAAACTGAAGCGTCATTAAATACTGTTATTATTGCACTATAGACAAATGCAGCAGTTGTCCCTAGCCCGATAAGCGTATTCATATTAGACTTACCAGTTAAGAAAAATCGAACTAAAGACTTTTGAAACTTAAGTCCAATCCATGCCCAAATTGGTAGACATAGCACAAGCTGAATAAACCAATTTACCTCCCTATTGGGCCATCCCATGAGTGGCCACATCGCAAGGGAAAAAAGAAGTAAAGACAAAGCAATAGAAATATAGAACTTTACTAAATAATTCTCACCACTTGTTTTCTCAGTAGGCGTATGAAGTTCATCACTAGTCGAGAAACCTAAACTTTGAACTTTAGACTTGATAACATCTAGTAATTTATCATCAGAAATTTCAAAGTAGGCAGTTTCAGTAGCATAATTTACACTGCTTTCTAATACTCCATCAATTTTCTTAACTTCAGCTTCTATAGAAAGAGCACAACTGGCGCAACTCATTCCACCTATAGCAAGAGTTACTTTAGACATTAGAAATCTTCTTCATACTTAAAATACTAAAGCCAAGATCTTCTAGCTCTTTCTTCGTTGCCATGTTAGAAATGCTATCGTCTAACTCAATAAGCACAGACTTATTCTCAATTGAGACATCTACACAACTGATCATATTATTATCAGCAAAATGATTTTTAATCTTATTTACACAACTATTACAGTTTATACCGTCTACATTAAATTCTATTTTCTTCATTATTAATTTCCTTAGTTCTTTTGGAAAGATTACGGCAACAAATCATTTTAAGTCAAAATAATTACACACCGTCTAGCAACATCATCAATAATTATAAATACTAGAGTTCAGAAATGTCGCACTTAATTAATATCCATGGGCGTCAAGACACTGCTCTTGCTCTTCTCTACAGTAAACACATTCAATTAATGACATAGGTGCAACCTCATTAACATCTGAAGCTAACTTCTTAAAATTGTTTACTGGTTCTTCTTCAATATGATGGGGAGACATATCACCACATTGTTCACAAAATTTCTCTATTACATAGAATGAGTTTAATTTTTCGCTGTTTACAAGTTCATCAAAGCAATCGTCAGTATTATTGTCCATTTATTCCTCTTAATTAGTCTTTCTATATATGCTTGTTGAGATATTTACGCAATTTATTGTAATAAATTCATAAACTACGAGACCGTAGCTAGAAGTAGCTACGTAAATTCGCTTAAGTGTCTAGATATGTGTATATAAGCACATGACAAAAAACTTTAAAGACTTCAAATTAAACGAATCCCTTCTAATAAATCTAGAAGAGCTAAATTTCAAATCAATGACTCCTGTTCAAGAAATGAGTCTTCCTCACGTCCTAGACGGCAAAGATGTTCTTGCACAAGCAAAAACAGGAAGTGGAAAGACAGCAGCATTTGGACTAGGTATCTTAAATCAACTTGATCTTTCAAGAATGAGTATTCAGTCTCTCGTTCTTTGCCCTACAAGAGAACTAGCCGAGCAAGTTGCAAAAGAACTAAGAACCCTTGCGAGAATGCAAAAGAATGTAAAGGTCCTAACAATTTGTGGTGGAATGGCCCAGATTCATCAAGAAAATTCACTCGCGCACGGTGCACATATAATTGTAGGAACTCCAGGTAGAGTTTTAAGACTTATTAAATGTAAGGCATTACAACTCCATAGAGTTGAAACTCTTGTTCTAGATGAAGCTGACAAGATGCTTGATATGGGTTTTTACGATGATATTTTAACAATTAGAGAAGAGCTCGTAGAAGATATCCAAACACTCTTATTTTCAGCAACCTTTCCTGATGAAATTAAGTCTCTTAGTAAAGACTTACAAGAAGATGCAATAGAAGTAACTATCGATGTCGAGCATGATTCATCTTCTATTGATCAAGCCTTTTTCGAAATGAATGATCATCAACAAAAAAACCAAGCTCTAATTAAGATTCTAGCTAACTATAAGCCTGAAAGATTAATTGTATTTTGTAAGACAAAAGTCATCACTGACAATGTAGCAAAACTATTAAACAAAGAAGGTATCCTGGCCTGTGCAATACATGGAGACCTCGAACAAAATGAGAGAACATCAGTGCTTACAAAGTTCTCAAATAGAAGTCTTTCTGTTTTAGTTGCTACAGACGTAGCTGCAAGAGGACTCGATATAAAAGACTTAGAAGCTGTTATCAATTTTGATCTACCTAATAATGCTGAATCTTATGTTCACAGAATAGGTAGAACAGCACGAGCAGGAAAAAATGGACAGGCATTTAGCTTATTTACTCGAAAAGATCTCTATATTCTAGATGATATTGAAGAGCTAACAAATCTTAAATGCAATATTGAAAATATTGATGACTTAAGCGATGAGAAAACTTACGATCTGTCACCACCAATGAAGACAATGTTTATTGCTGGAGGAAAGAAGAGTAAGCTTAGACCTGGAGATATTCTGGGAGCTCTCGTTGGCGAGGCCGGTATTGCGGCTACAGATGTTGGAAATATTTCGATTCTAAATGTCGTAAGTTTTGTAGCAATCAAAAGTGAACTCATAGATTCCACAATTCAAAAGCTACAAAATGGAAAGATAAAGAACAAGAAGTTCCGAGTAGGATTAGCCTAGGCTAATCCACTGATGGAGCCGGTGCTTTCTTAAGTTTTTTAAGCTTAGGTCTTCTTCTTTTTTGAGTTTTATCAGGAATAAGATCTCTTAAAGAATCAAGTCTTCCAAAGCAAACAAGTTTATCACCAGCAAGAAGTTCTCTCTCACCTCTTGGATTTGGAATAACTTTTCCCTCTCTGTGAAGAGTAAGAACATTTACATCTTTTTCTTTTAATCCTGAAGCAACAATAGTTTTCCCTACGTATTCTGATTCAGCCGGAATATAGACTTCAGAAACACCAAAACCTTTACTAAGAGAAAGCTTTTGTCTGATATCAATTTCAGGGAAGTCTACTTGAGCTGCAATATAGTCAATCATCGCACCTGCGATATCTTTCTTCGTACAACCTTCAATTCCTTCAAGTCCTGGAGAAGAGTTAATCTCCATAATTTGTGGGCCATCGTGACCTTCAAGCATATCAACACCAGCGATCCCAAGGCCTAAAATCTTGGCTGCTCTAATTGCTGTTTCTTTATATTCATCAGATAGCTCAACAAGTTCAGTCTTACCACCTCTGTGCACATTACTTCTAAATTCTTGTCCTTGTGCAACTCTTCTCATAGCAGCAACTACTTGATCACCAATAACGATGGCACGTATGTCTTTACCTTTACTTTCTGCTACAAATTTTTGGATGAGAATATTCTGTTTTTGACTTTGCAATAGTTCAATAATTGATGTCGCCGACTCCATAGTATGAGCAAGAAGAACTCCAATACCTTGTGTCCCCTCAAGTAACTTAATCACTATAGGAGCTCCGCCGATTCTCTCAATCGCAGGAATAACATCGGCCTTATTCTTTACAAAAGTTGTATAAGGAAGACCAACATGAAGCTTACTAAGAATTTGAAAACTTCTTAACTTATCTCTTGAGTTTAAAATTCCATCAGCAGAGTTAGCACAGTAAACATCCATTTGTTGAAACTGCCTAACAACAGCTGTTCCAAAGTACGTAACCGAAGTTCCAATACGTGGAAGAACAGCATCAAAGTGACCAATTCTTTTAGAGTTATAATATAAATCAGGATCACCTTCTTCTAGATCAATTGCAAATTTCAAAGTATTAAGTACCTTAACTTCGTGTCCGCGCAACTTGCATGCCTCTACAAGTCTCTTCGTACTATAATTATGTTTCTCTCTAGATAGAATCGCTAACTTCATGGATGAACCCTTTTCAAGTAATAAAGCTATATATTCTCATTTTCATTAAGATTAATCTAGAACTATTCTGTAATAATAATAAATAATACATATTGAAATTCTTCACTTTTCATATTCCATCAAAAGAAGTAAAAAGCTCAAAAATTAAAAAAAGGAATCATCTATGAAAGCACTCATTACACTTGCCCTTTTGGCACTTAATACTCAAGTACTAGCGACCTGTTTCTACTCTGGATCATTCGTTTGCCAAGCGAACGAGGGAAAGTACGGAGCAACGACGGCAACAGAACTGGTTCAATTTACCTTTCTATATAAGTCTGAAACGACTTGTGTGTCCAACGCTGATCTTAAAGTTATTAAAAACAGTATTGTTGAAGAATATAAAGATATGGGTACATTTTCTGAGGAATGCAACCCAGGTTTTGAGCAAGATGTTTACGTAAATAGAGTTAACTTACAAAAGTTCTCTTTCCCGATGGCAGGATTCAATAACGTCGACAAACTACACGAAGCTCTTAAGACAAGCATTCAGTCAGTAGATAAGAAGTGTAAATTTAATATGGGAAGAAATCCCAAATTATATAATTGCTTACTCGACGTAAGAGACCTAGATTTAAACTAAGCCCCCTTATTTATTATCATGAAGCTGATGCCGATATTCAGCTTCATGTTCGATAAAACTATTTAACTCTTTTCTTACTATAGAAAGACTTATCACAATCAACTAAGAATTTCTTTCTAAAGGCCGTTCTACCTAAGAGCATTCTAAAGCCCATTTCGTCACGATTTGTCAGAGTGATCTCAACTGGCCATGTTTCATCTAAAAGCTTCACATTTGTTAAGATAACAGGTCTCTTTTCAACCTGACCGTTAGAGCTTCTTATCTTACGATATTCAATGACTTCTTCTCTACAAACAATTGAAGTCTTATCGTCCTTTTGATAAGGGTGCACACTAAACTTTGCATACTCTTTTCCTGCACGATGATAGAATGTCATATCAAAAACATGAAGCGAAGAAGTTCTAGCTCCAGAGTCAACCTTAGCTTTAACTGACTTAACACCTATCTCAGGTAACTCTACCCACTCTCTCCATCCAATTATTTTCTTCAAAGCAATCCTCACAACATAAATCTATGAACAAATATATTTTTGTATTGTAGCACGTGTTTTATTTTTTAGGGGAGTAGAAATATTAAGAAATGAAGATTTGAAAAAAGAAAAAACATGAGGAAAGAAGATCTTTCCTCAACGTTATAAAACTACTAAAGCTTTCTTACTTGAACTGCACAAGGTCCTTTTTGACCTTCACCGATTTCGTAATCTACTTTATCATTTTCATGTAAAGTTCCATCATCAATTGAAGAGATGTGTACGAATAGATCTTTACCACCGTCATCCGGAGTTATAAATCCAAAACCTTTCTCATCATTAAAAAACTTTACTGTACCTGTACTCATTGCTAATCCTTTCATTATTAAGTAGTGAATTACTTAATTTTACTATTTTTAATATATATACATTATTTATTCCCTTAATGGAAATATGAGTTTCATGACATTTAGCACACGATGCAAAAAAGATGCATAAAATGATGTAAACCACTTGAATTACGTAAAACTAAAGTAAAATATTCAAATATTAGATATGTAAGAATTGTCTAAAAAATGGAAGATAATGAAAAAAGCCCAAGAAATTGAAATTAATTGCTCTAGTTGCCGTGCTCTTTGCTGCAGATTAGAAGTTCAATTAATCGATGATTCTGATGATCAAGTCCCCGAAGAATACACTACTAAAGTGAATGGCATGTATACGGCCATGAAACAGGCTAAAAATGGCTACTGTATTGCTTTAAATACTGAGACAATGCTTTGTACTATCTATGAACAAAGACCCTTTCTATGTCGAGAGTATCAGGCAGGTGACTATGACTGCATGATCGAGCGAGAAAAGCTAAAAGAGCTTGTGTAAATTTGCCTAAAATAAAACCAATCTAATCCGATAAATAGTAATGAAATCTACGATGATAACGCTACTATTTACTACACTACTTTTGTCGTCGTGCTCTTCACATAATCTTCGATCCCCAGCTCAATTAAATAAACCTCTTTCTTGTAAAGAAGCTGTTCAATTCTTCTTTAGTCAAAGCAAACGAGATCTCTACGATAGGTTTGTAGGAAAACTTCACACCTCACAAATTATTGATACAGAAATCTTTAAACTACAAGGAAGAAAAGTATCAGCTATAGAGGAAGTTCTTGAAACAGCTGCTATAAAAGAAATTGATCTAACTGCTCTTGGCAACTCAGGCTCAACCAAACCTACTCTTGTCATTCTTTCCGATGGTACAAAGGCCGTATGGAAGCCACACAAGCGAATAAAACTTTCAAATTACCGGGCCGAGGTTTTGGCCTATGAACTTGATGTAAAATTTGGCTTTGGCCTTGTTCCCCCAACCGTAGTGCGTACTATAGATGGAGATATCGGATCCCTACAATTATTTAAAGAAGGTACCGCTGGCGTACTTCTTAAATACCATAGAGATAATGAACTATTAAAGAATCCAACTCGTCTAGAACTAGACTTAAAAAAACAGACTCTATTTGATTACTTACTTCTAAACAATGATAGAAACGTCAATAACTACCTCTTCGATAGTGAAAGTAGAATAATTTCTATCGACAATGCGAGTAGTTTCACTGGGCATGGTTATAAGAAAGTTAGTCTAAAGACAAGCGAGAATAAAATAAAGGATTTTTTAAACACTAAAGAAGGTCAGAAAATTCTACTCAATCTAAAGAAATCACTCACGATAGAATTTGAAGAAGAAGTTATCTCTTATCTAGGACACGCGGATGCGAGTTTGTTCTTTGAAAGAATCAATCATGTAATAGCATTGGCAAATGATCACTAATCTAGCGAATAAACTTCTCTTCGTATAAGCACTTTTCAAGATAAGGACTTATAGACCACTCTTTTTTGAACTCAAGATACTGTTGCAGTTTCTCTTCTCTTTGAGACCCTGAGCGATCTATAAAGTTACACCTCAAAAGAATATTCTTAGCAGTATGTTCAAGATCTATAAACTCCATGCTTTGAACTTTGTATCCACAGGCCTCTAATAATTGGGCCCTCATTGTATCAGTTACTAAAGAGGTCATCCTTTCACGAAAGATACCATGCTTTAGTAGGACTTCCGACTCCCTAGAGCTCAACTGCTTATTTAGCTCATGCTGACAGCAAGGGACGAACATCATCTTCTGTGCTTTATTTCTAAGTGAAAAGAGAATCGCATCATCTGTAGCCGTATCACAGGCATGTAAAGTAACAACAAAGTCAACATCATCATCAGTGGTAAAGTCGTGAATAAAACCATGAACAAACTTCAATCCACTAAAATGTAATTTTCTAGAAATTTCATTGCAATGAGAAATAACCTCTTCTTTTAAATCTATACCAGTTATTTGTATTCTTATCTTCTTAATATTTTCAAAGTAATGGTAGAGAGCGAAAGTTAAATATGATTTGCCACAACCAAAGTCTACTGCATGCAAGCTATCCACTTCTTCATTCTTATAGAGGTCATCAACCATTTCAAGAAAACGATTAATCTGCCTGAATTTCTTATAGTAATTTGTTTTAACTTTGCCATACTTATCCATTACTCCAATCTCAATAAGAAAAGGGCATACAACTCCATCAGGGATCAAATATTTCTTAGTTTTATTATGTTTCTTAGATACCTTAGTACTACCAGTACTAAATACGACTTTAGACTTTAACTTACTATTGATAAGAATTTGAATATCCTCATTACTACTTTTTAAATGACACTGCTTAAAGCCCGCAAGAAAATTAGGAAGTTCATTATTTATGAAATCTATTTTTTTTACTGTTTTAATATCATTATGCTTCTTGTAACGATATTCAACTTTTAACTCCTGCGAAGATTGAACTTTATATACAACAAGACTCTTTAGCTCATCACTCTTTGAACGAGGAGAAGAAAATGTACACTTTTCAAAATTCTCAGAATTTAGATTATTTGTAATAATTGAGATAGCATTATCCATAACATATTCCTTAATTTTGTTATAAGCTTAGATAGTAGCAAAATTAAGTAACAAAAGAAGCATAAAAATAAATGACACTAGGGTACTCCATGAAAATACAAAGTAAATTTCCACATATGAAAACGACTATTTTTACTCAAATATCTCAATTAGCAAATAAACATAATGCTGTAAATCTCGGACAAGGATTTCCTAACTTCTCTGCGTCTGAATATCTTCTCGAAAGATTGGCCTTCCACACAAATGCTGGACTAAATCAATACGCCCCTATGACTGGACTAGAAAAGCTAAGACAGAGCATAGTTAAGTTACATTCCAAAGTATACTCTCAAGAAATAAATGGTGATGATGAGATCACAGTGACAAGTGGTGCTACAGAAGCAATTTTCTGCGCGATATCGGCCATAACAAGACAGGACGATGAAGTGATATTCTTTGATCCAAGCTATGATAGTTATGCTCCAAATATAGAATTAAATGGAGGTGTACCAGTGAGAGTTAACCTCAATGGGGACTTCTCCATTAACTGGGAGCTCGTTGCTAAGAATATTACTTCAAAAACTAAGGCCATTATACTGAACTCTCCCCACAATCCTTCAGGAAAGTGTCTCACAAATGAAGATTTAAACTCTTTATGGGAACTTGTTGAAGATAAGAATATATTTATAATTAGTGATGAAGTTTACCAACACATAATATTTGATGCCAAAGAACACCTATCCCCTTTTAATGATCAAAGATTTAGAAGTAGAACGTTTGCCATTTCCTCATTTGGAAAAAGTCTTCACGCGACAGGATGGAAGGTCGGATATTGTGTTGCCCCAAAAGAGCTCTCAACAGAATTTAGAAAAATACATCAATATGTAACTTTCTCAACTCCAGCAAATATGCAAATGGCAATCAGTGACATGCTCGATAATAAAGAAGCTGAAATTCTAGTGCTTTCTCAATTTTACCAGTACAAAAGAGACCTTTTCCAAAAAGAACTCGAGCAAACTGACTTTACAATTTTGCCATGTGAAGGAAGCTTCTTCCAACTTGTTGATTACTCAAAGATAAGCACGGAAGAAGACACAGTATTTTGCACGCAGCTGATTGAGAAGTATAAAATTGCAACAATACCTCTTAGTCCTTTTTACAAACAACCTCCTAAGCAGAGACTCATTAGATTCTGTTTTGCAAAAGATGATAATACTTTAAAATCTGCTTTAAAAAGTCTACAGAAATAGATCTATAGATATGGCATAATGATCTGAAAAATTACTTCTATGGACATTATAGTTCTTAGACTCGATCTCTAAATTTGATAGAAATCTATCTAAGCGACGACTGGGTTCATCAGGAAATCTCGTACTTGAGGCCAGAGCATTATTTTCAACATCGAATGTATAGGTCTTATCTCCATTACTGTGATCATGGTAAAGATTAGCTGATGTTGTAGACTCCGAATCCTCATCACCAAAATTCATATCACCACAAAGAATAAAATTGATTCCGTCTTCAAAATACTTTTGATAAAGATGATCTAATTGCGCAAGCCGTATCTGTTCATCATCAAGGCAGCTTTCAAGATGAACCGAGTAAATCCTCAGTAATTGTTTAGATACTTTAATATCAATAAAAGGAGCTTGCCTCGACAACTGAGATGGCAAATTGATAATCCCTTTGTTTAAACTTGAAAGCTTAGAGATAATGATATTTCTGTAACGACCTTCCCCATAAATTCTTTGCCCATACTCAGAACTTAAACGTGGACAGCTATTTAGAAGCGTTAAAAATGAATCAGTAACTTCCTGTAAACAAATAATATCAAAATGATGATTCTTTAAAAAACTAATGATCTGTGGATAACGAACTTCACCAGATTTATCATCAAAATATATATTTAGACTTAAGATAGAGATTTTTTCTTTTGTATTCATTACTTCTATAATACCTGTAAAAAAATACAAGATAAATATTATATTTTAGAAGATATCATATCTTTCCAACAACTCCATCAGTCGCTCTCTATCTTTTGAGCTTGGTATAAAGCTGTTTGAAATATACGGTGAAACCGATCTACGATCAAAGTAGAACTTTCCTCGCTCTGGCTCAACTGTTTTCACAATGAGCCAGACAATCGTATCGCCCCCCTGCTCACAAGTTCTCAGTCTTTTGGAGGTAAACTTATGAAATTTAGGAAGCGCCCCCTGAATACCTGTAGTATCAACCCACCCGGGATGCATAGAGTAAAAAGAAAAACCATCCCATTCGCTCATTTTTGATAGTTCTTCAACTAAACTCACCTGCGCACGCTTTACATTTGCATAGGTATCAACCTTATCATAAGTCGTTTTATTTACTAGCTCATCAAGAGAGAGTTTTTTCAAATACATTCCTCCGGAGCTAACCCAAATAATACGAGCTTTATTAACGATCTTTTTAGAAAAATTTAAATATTTAAGAAGATAGTAATGTCCAAATAACTGTGACGCAGCCTGATGCTCTACTTCGTATTCATTGTGTTTCATTTTTTCTGGCATACCACCAGCATTAAAGATGAGATGATCAAACTCAACGCACTCTAGCGAAAACTGCTTAAGTTCCTTCCAGTCTGACATGTCCATTTGAATAAAGTGTAGTCCGTCCACTTCAAGCATCTTCCCCTTTTCAATACTTCTCCCAGTTATATAAACAGTGGCCCCAAAAGAGTGAAGTCTCTTTGCCACTGATAGACCAATACCTGAAGTTCCACCTGTAACTAAAACATTCTTTCCAGAAAGATCGACTAGTGTATCTTTATCAAAGAATTCCGCATGCCTATAATATCCACTTTTATCAAAAGAAAAAACAATCAACCTATCCAAAAGATGATCAAGAAATGAATAAGAATAGAGTGCCTTTATACTGATTGGAAAATATAAGGACCAACTAATTAAAACGATTAAATAAAAAGTTTTCTCTCTATCCGGATTTAAAGTTAACTGACTAAGCTCGATACCAAAATGATAAGATGCTAAAGCACAAAGTGATCCAAGAACAGATAGGACTCCCCAGTGAGTGCTCTTAAACTTAGAGAAGAAATCAATATAGTAACCACATATCAAAATCCAAAGAGAGACCATCCATATTGGAAAGCTTGAAGTAGAAATAATATTGAATTTAAACAATACTAATTCCTGAATAGTTCCCCAAAGAGTTGTAAAAACAACAAATAGAAAAAACTTTTCTTTATGTCTAATATTTTTAGAAATCTTTGAAAGGATTAAAACTATTATCACAGAAAAAAGAACACTAACAATACCATTCATTTGCGACATGTATTTAACAATGACAAACCAAAATAGCTGTAGACCTAAAAGTTTTAAAACCATCATATTCCTTAGATAGACATTTTCTTTACTAGTATTTTATAGAAAGATCTTACAAGAGGTATTTTTAACAACATTTCTTCACCAACATCCCAATAATCTCTATGATAATTTATCAACCCATTCTTCCATTTCAAATGGCTACTTCCATGAATAGTATGAACTTCTCCCTTCAATTGAAATTTAAAATCCCATGTAACGAACGTTTGTTTGTCTTCAGCTATCATGTCTATAAATATAAACTTCGGGTCATGAAGTTCCTCGAACATATGTACAAAGATTTTCCTTACATTTTCGATACCATTTAGTTCATTAAATGGATCTTTAAAAAAACAATCTTTATGATAAAATTTTGAAATATCGACAAGCGTATTTAAGCTTAATCCTTCATACCAGCTCATCAATTCTTTAGAATTATTCATTTAAACTCCCCAATAACTTATTCCTTAACCCCTGCGCACTTGTCTTTTCTCCAAGCCATATATTAAGAAATTGTCTTGAGAAATCTAAACTATCTATTCTACCAATTTCTTCGGTTGAGTTTAAAAAGAAGGTTATTCCACTAGCAGGCGAAAAGTAAGCAGTTATCGTATCTCCCTCTTTTACATTAGGGAAGATCATATCTAATTTGGGGAACCATATCTTGAGTTCTTCCTCACTCATTCCCATAGAACTCAGCTCTTTAACACTTTGTTGTGCTATGTCTCGTCCCTTGAAGTCTCTCAGATACTTCAACTCAAGCTTAAGAGGCTTTGAGAATAGCGATCCTCCCTCTATTCTCCACAGTTTAGCCTCATAAACATCTATAAAAAACCAACTATATTTAGCTTGTCCACTAAGTATATATTTCGGTTCAAAAGAAAGAGAATTAATACTAACTAGAAATAGTGAAAGTCCAAGTAATATCTCTTTCATAGCGAGGCCTTTGACAACGTAAATTGAGACACGCCTATCTTTCCAGCTCTAAACCCACCTTCACAATATTTTAAGTAAAACTCCCAAGTTCTATAGAAAGAATGATCAAAACCTAAAGAATGAATATCTGGATAAAGCTTCGTAAACTCTTTTTCCCATTCATTAAGTGTTCTAGCGTAACTTTCGCCAAAGTCTAGACGATCAGTCACAATAAGATTTCTCTTTGAAGCTGTTTTTTCAAAAACTTCAACTGATGGTAACATACCTCCAGGGAATATATATTGTTGAATAAAATCAGTTCCCTTTCTATATGAATTAAAGTCAGCATTATTAATTGTTATACTTTGTATTATTGCAGTCCCATTAGGGCTTAAAAGATCATCAAGTTTTTTAAAGTATGTTTTCCAATACTCCTGCCCTAAGGCCTCAAACATTTCAATCGATACGATATGATCGAACTTCCCTTCTAGTTTTCTATAATCGACAAGCTCAATATTTGCCATTTCCCCGTACGAAACAAGTCTTTCACAAGCATAATCATACTGTGCCTTAGAAATCGTCACCCCCGTAACCTTAACTCCTCTTGAGCAAGCAAATTCTGCAAAGCCACCCCATCCACAACCAATCTCAAGTATATGATCACCTCTTTTGACATTTAGGTTATTAAAAATATTTTCATATTTATTCTGCTGTGCAGTATAGAGGTCCTCATTTTCACGAAAAAGAGCACTAGAGTAAGTCATTGAACGATCCAACCATCTTGAGTAAAAATCATTACCTAAATCGTAATGAGCATAAATATTCTTCCGACTCCCTTCAAGAGTATTTCTATTTAGTAAATGCTTAATTCTGTAGAAAAAAATCTTAAATATTGAACCCTTTATTACCCTTTCAAGGGCGTGCCCATTCTCAATTCCAAATTCAATAAGTTTAGAAATATCTCTAGATGCCCATAATCCTTCTATATATGCTTCACCTAAACCGATATCACCTTTAGTAAAAAGAAACTCGCAAAACTTCCAGTCGTATATTTCAATATGAGCATGAGTCCCATCTCCCTTGCTTCCTCTAAAGTCCATAGCACTTCCATTGGGAAGAGTGACACTTGCAACGCCATAATCAATTCGTGAAATCGCTCTTAAAAAAAGCTTTCCCCAGTACGGTATATGTTCAGAATCTGCGTTTATCTCAACTTTCGAATTCATAAGTAACCTCTTTGTCTTTTTGCTTAGGCTTAGTAAAATACTTTATTTTTTTTAGAAATAATTTTAGTGCTTGATAATGAATTCTATATAAAATCATAATTGAATAGACAGGGTACTTTATCCATAAAGAAAGAAAATTACCTACCGTCCACTCTAATTCTCGCCCCTTTATTGATGTCACAATTTGCTCTACTTTATTATCAAATAATTTGATAACAACAGAATCTTCCTCAAAGGTAAATTCGTAATTACCACAGACATCATAAAATGGTGAGACATGAAACTCTTTTGGAAGTACTCCCTTTTTCCCATGTTTAACAACATAGCAATGTCTCTGTCCAAAAGTATTATTAACTTCACAAATAACTGCAACGACCTGATCTTGCTGATAACAAAACCAAAAACTAACGGGATTAAATACATGACCAAGAACGCGAGGGAAAGTTTGTAAAACGATTTTACCTTTAAAGCTACGAATTCCTGATTTGGACAAAATCCCTAAGGCCCAATCTCGTAATGATTCATCATCTCCTGATCCATGATCCTTACTGTAGAAAGAAAAAAAATTAAACTTATTTAAGCTAAAAATTGTATTTCTTAATGAGTCCACTTGATCTAAGTCAAATTTAATGTAGAATCCGCCATAGTGAAATTCATTTACCTTTGGTAAGAATCTCTTATGATAAATATCGGCTACAAATAACTTCCTCATAAGATCTCGATAGTCTCGGAAATATTGTCAGATTTTAAAATCTGTCTAACCACTTTCTTGGCACTTAAAATACCATCTTCGTGAAACCCGTACCTCATCCAGGCACCAGCAAAATAAATTCCACCCTCGCCATTTAGCTCATCTATCCTTTTTTGTGAACTAACTGCATGAGTATCAAAAAGCGGGTGTTCATATTGAATTTCTTTAAAAACTTTTTTAGGATCTATTACATCAACAGGATTAAGAGACACGATAATTGGTTGTAAAGTAGGAAGGGGCTGCAATTTATTAATCAAATAACTTACAGAAACATTATCTGCTCCATCCTTATCTAAAACTGAAGAGTAATTCCATGCTGCCCAAGCTCTTTTATTTTTAGGCAATATTGACGAATCATAATGAACTACAGCTTTATTTGGCTGGTACTTAAAACTCTCTAAATTCTTCTTAATTTCATCATTAGCGAACTTTACTATTTCTAGTGCCTGAGGAGGATGTGTACAAACGATACAGTAATCAAAATGCTCTATTTTTCTATTCGATACTATTCGAACTTTTCCATTAATAGACTCAATTGACTTTATCTCTACGTTTAAATATTTCTTATCCAATCTCTCGAGTGCCTTAGCTACATAATTGCGACAACCACCAAGGACAGTCTTCCATTGAGGACGATTAAATATTTGCAAGAGACCATGATTCATGCAAAAAACTAAAAATGTTTTAGCAGGGAACTTGAGCATTTCATCTGTCGGAGTTGACCAAATACAACCTCCCATCGGTAGTAAATACCATCTTTTAAAATCATCGCTGTAGCTTTCCCTAGAGAGAAGATCTCCAAGAGTGATATCTAAGTCATCTGTACAATAATCCAGATAGCGCTTTGAGTTTTTATTAAATCTCAATACCTCAAATAAGAACTTATAGAACCTATAGCTAAAAAGATTTTTGAGCTGGGCAAATACTGTTAGCAAATTTGTCCCCGCCCAAACAATATTTTCAGAAACCCTCTTTACAGAGAAGGTCATGTCACTTGGGTGGACATTAATATTTAGCTCATTAAAGAAATCAATTAAGTTAGGATATGTTCTATCATTATGTACTAGAAATCCTGTATCAATTGGAATAGTTTTATTCTCAAAGCTTATATCTATAGTATTTGTGTGACCTCCAAAGTAATTACTCGACTCTAGAAGTGTTACATCGTATCCCTTCTTAATTAAATAATAGCAAGAAGATATACCTGTAATGCCTGCGCCTATAACTGCTATCTTTTTCATAAGAACTCCAAGAGCAGATTAGTTACCAATTTTGTAATTAGCTAATAGTTCATCAAAGGTTTCAAAGTCGGGAACAACCCTTACGTTTGTTATATTTTTAAAATTAGGAAAGTCTTTCTCATGACCACCACCTAACACAACTTCAACCTTACTTTTTAAATGCTTATCTAGGTCTTTTAAATACTTCACAATATTCTTGTCATAATTCCACTTATCTGAAGACACGACTCCCATTACAACGGTTGAAACCTTAAGTGCATTTAATGCTTCTCCCAAACACTCGGCCGGGTGAGAAGCACCAAGGTAGCTTGTAGATATTCGATTAGATCGACATACAATGTCTGCGATCAAGATAGACAATTCATGTAAATTTCCATCAGGTGTAGCAAGTGCAATCTTTCTATTCATATCTCCAATATTTGGTATTGTAAGTTGTCCAAGCTGGTCTCTGACAATCGTTGAGATAATATGTTCTTGCGTCACAGAATAATTGCCTAAAGCGACCTTTGTACCAATCTCTTGCATAACTGGTAGAACAACACTAAAAACAAACTCTTTCGCACTAGAGTTCATTCTCAAATACTGAATTTCTTTAGCAACATCATCTATATTATAACTAGATAAATATTTAAAAAGCTGAGCGATACTTATGTTAGTGTGCAGATTTTCTCTAACTTTATTCGATGGTTCTGTCTTAACAAGCTTATTAAGATCACTGATACTGAGGTTCGCTATTTTAGAAATAGCATGACCGTCATTAAGTAAAGTAGAGATTAGTTTTCCTTTTTGCAGGTCCTCTTCACTATATAATCTCTGTCCGCCATCAGTTCTCTCAGGTTTAAATATATTGTAACGGGCCTCCCAAGTTCTAATAGAATGTGGCTGAACGCCACAAGCATTCGACAAAACCTTAATACCTATATTTTTCTTCATACCTTAACCTATGGACAAATGATTAACTCTTGATTAAGATATCACTTAAACAGAAAGTAATCAACACAAGGTAAACTTAAGTGGAAAAAAAGTGTAACGTTGCAAAAAAGTCCATACAATTTCAACTATTTAGTCAAAGACAGAGAATAAATTTTATTAATTCTATACTTGGAATTAAGCCATGCAGCCTTATTGGAACCATAAACAGCACCAAAAAGACTAATCTATCTATTGTAAACTCAACCTTCCATCTGGGTGCCAATCCATCATTAGTTGGACTCATAATACGACCGGATATATCCCCTAGGCATACCCTTGAGAATATAAGGGATATTAAGAAATTTACAATTAATCATGTTAATAGCGATATTTATCAAAAGGCCCACCAAACCAGTGCACGCTATAGTGCTGACACATCGGAGTTCGAAGCAACAGGTCTTACAGAAATGTATCATGAAGACTTCATCGCCCCATTTGTCAGCGAGTCTAATATTCAACTTGCAATGAATTTCGTTAGAGAAATTTCTATCACAGAAAATGCAACCCATTTAATCATCGCAGAAATTGAATCTGTTTATATGAAAGAAGATTATTTAGGAGAAGATAAATACGCAAATCTTGAAAAAGCAGATACCATTTGCACAAGTGGCCTCGAGACATATCACTCAATTAGTCTCCTACAAAGACTTCCATACGCAAAAGTTCCTAGCTCTTAACAAAATTATATGGTCATACAAGATTCATTAAACTATATTCTCACAAAATATAGGAAGCTCTATGACAAAAATATTTTTATTAATTACTGCTACATTTATATGGGGTTTGGGTTTTGTCGGTACACGCTGGACTCTCACTGACTTTTCCCCTATTTGGTCAAACTCATTAAGGTTTTTATTCGCCGGTTCTATTTCTTTGATTCTTCTATATAAGAACTACAATATTCTCAAAGAAAGAGGAGTTATATTTTCTTCAATTCTATTAGGAGCGGGTCTGCAATTACAGACGATAGGCATTGCTCATACTACTCTTGCCAAAAGCGGTTTTCTTACTGTTTTCTATGCCATTTTCACCCCCATACTTACGGCGATCTTACTTAAGACAAAGTTGCGTCTGGCCTATTGGGGTCTTGTCTTAATGGCATTTGTAGGTATTGCAATGCTGTGTGAACTGGAAGTAACAAATATTAATTTGGGCGATATTTATATTCTATGCTCTGCCCTTTTATTTTCACTACACATACTTGCAGTCGATAGGTATGGACAAAATAGAAATGCTTTTCACTTTAATTTTGCACAGTGTGTGTATATTGGAGTTTTTTGTACACTCTTTGCCCTTCTGTATGAAGGAAGCGTTTCTCTAGCTCCCCTATATTCTACGAATGCCCTGAAAATAGATAGCTCGCTAAGCGGCTTTTTCGTTCTGTCTATTTTCTCTTCGTTAATAGCTTTCTCTTTACAAGTTTATGCTCAACAAGGGATTCCACCACATATTGTTAGTCTAATCTTTTTGGCCGAATCAATATTTGCTTCCATATTTGGATACATATTCTTTAACGAGATTCTTACACCACTCGCGATGAGTGGATGTTTTCTTGTTTTATTAAGCGTTGCTCTCGTCCCCGTTCTAACTAATTACAAAAAAGATGCTAAAAAATCGTAATTACTCTATTCTCAAAAAAAATATAGATTTACTTATTATGATGTATGGGAAGACTAAAGCTTGCGATATAAATATCTTCATTTTTACGAATTTTAAGCTCACTAGAATGAAGAGAAAGAATTTCTGAAATTATTTCGATACCAAAACCAATGGAGCTAGATTCAGTAACACCTCTTGGACTAAAACTTACTTTTTTCTCATCAACTTGATTCTGAATTTCAAAGGTAGTAAGTCCCTTATCATTCTTTATAGAAATAGTCACCACAGAGTTTTCTTTAGAGTATTTCAGAGAGTTAGAGATTAAGTTTGCAAAAACTTGCATAATTCTCTCTTTATCTACTAGTACTAAACTAGAATCAAAACTTTTAACAAAGCTCAATGAAGCAGCTTTGAAACGTCTTTCATTCTCTTTTATACTTTCATTTACAATATCAGAAAGAATAAAACTATCGCGATCTAGACTAACTTTTCCATCGCCAACGATGGAAACCTCAAGTATTGAATGGACGATTTCAAGCCCAGAAGACGCGGCTTTCTTTAATTCTTCCAACATTTCAAACTTTTCATCTTCATCTAAATCAGGAAATATATCGACAATGGAAATAATACTTCCCAGTGGTGTTCTTAAATCATGTGCAACATATCCCGTTAACTTACGAATTCTCTTATAAGCATTTTCGAGCTTCTCCTCTTTATCTTTTAAGACAAGAAAACTTCCTATTGAAGACGCCAGCATAGATATCAACTCTTTTTCGTATTCAGAAAAACCATTTTCTCTAATTGATGTTGATGAAAAATTAAGAGTTCCAAAGATGATATTATTTTTATAAATAGGAGCAGACAGGTAAGACTCTAGTTTCATATTTTGATAGACAGGATGACTTTTCATTTCATCCATTTTTCCGACATGTGGAAAACCAAGAATAGAATTTGACCTAATGACTTCTCTACAATAAGTCCCCTGAAGTTCAAATTTATCACCACTAATTAAAGTGTCTCCTGGTGAAATAACATCACAAATAGTATACTCTTCACCATCAATTTTAGAAACAATACCAATTTCCATTGAGAATATCTTCACTCCTACTTCCAAATATTCCTTAATAAGTAGATTTAGATCTGTGTAATTCTTAGTTGTAAGTCTATGAATCAATTTAAGATTCGAGCTAAACTTCTTTAATAGTTCAAGCTCTGACTGACCTTCATGTAAAGACAAGTATTCTTCTTCATTTATAAACTTAGGATATTTCATTCCATTATTTTATAAGACATCTTAAAAATAACAAGAAGTATTATTGAATTTAAAAATAATATTGAATGAGGATGAGGATATAGATCTTCAAATCTCTGATATTATACATCTATGAATAGAAATTAACATTCTATTCATATTTACTATCTGAAATCTCTATAAAATATTTTTATGAAAGATAAGACTTATTTTATATTTATAAGCGACGACTCTAAGTTTACAAGGCGATTTAGGCAAATCGTTAAAAATAACTCGATCTCAAAAGACTGGAGAACACTAGTATTTTCAAATATAAGTGATGATGCTGATTTCAGTATCAATAAACTCTTTCATTTCATTATCAAAGCAAATAAAGAGAAAATTGTACTTTTAATAGACTTTGAAACTAGCGCTAACTTAATGAAAGACATTCTAAAGATATTAGATAAGTATAGAGCCTCCCAAGCAATTATTAAATTAGCTATTTTTTCGGAAAGTCATGATCCATTCGAAATACAAGAAATCATTTCATATGGATGCCAAATTGTAGAATACAAAAAGCCAGATATGGAAGATCTCATAAATACAATACAACTCTTAAAATCACCCGAATACACAAATCTTCCAAAGTATGCGACTTCTAATGGAGAAGGCCACGTTCTTTGGGCTAACTTTATTGGTAAAATTAAATATATATCGCATGAGTCCATAAAAGCTGAAATGGGCCTAGATAAATTAGATCCATCAAAAGAGTGGATTAAAGCTTTTGTGCCGGACTTAACTACTACAAGCTATGCTATTACTAATAGTCAAAGTGATGAGAAGAAATTCAGATGGCTCGATGATATAAATACATTAAGATATTCTTATCGTGACAAGAGATTTATAAATAGTGATTACTTTAATGTTACAAAGGTAGAAGACAGAAGCTATGTCCTTGAAAGAAAAATTGTTAAAGATAATTTTAAAGAAGAATATAAAAAAATAGACTCTTCTAAGACTAGAGTATTAGTTTTTGACGAAGAAGTTCAATTGATGCAAAAAGATCATCAGAAAGAAGGCAGTCATTACGATATTTATAGCTATCCATATCTAATGAAATCTGCCCAAAACGCGAAAGAAATCTCTCCTCATATCATAGCAATCCAATGGGACAGATTAAAAGTTCTTGATGAAGATAATAATATTATGAAAGTTTCAAACTCTGAAATGTTGGAACTCTTGCAGTTTTATATTTCTAAGAATATTCAGAAAGAAACAATCATTATTCTATTTGGGTTAAACAATCAAAACGTTCCTAATATCTGCAAGAATCAACTAAATGTTCCATTTAATATGACTCCTGACTTCTTAGACAGTATCGTCAAAATATTCAATAAAAAAAACATTGTAAAAAGAACCCCAAAAGAAGGATTTCTATTAGCCCCAGAAGATTTAACTATTCTAAAAATACCTGACCAACTGACATTAGAAATTCCAATAATCATACATACCTTATCTGAGTATTCAATTAGCTTCTACTCCCCTATGGAAATCTCAGACAGAACTATAATAAAAATAAATAGCCCAGTTACTTACTACGTTCTAGTATTATCTAATCTGTCTGAGAAGAATATTTATACAGGCATAGTGATGGGTATAAAAGAAAGCGGAAAATCAAAACTTAGAATGGAAGTAAATAATCTTTTAAGAGTTCCATGCAATGCAGAAGAGTCAAAAGAAAGAGCTATTTTTATAAATCTTAATACTACTGAGTTTTTAAAAAGAGAGCGCAAAAAAATAAATAAAGACTCCAAATTACAAGATATTCTTAATGATAAGTAATAATACGTATCTATGAACGTACTCGCTTAAGGCTCTCTACACCTATTTCCTTAATCGAGTGAAGGATGGCCCAATAAACGCTTATACCAGAGTCTGGGCGTTTATTTTGCCCCATTCTATGAATCTGCATGGTATACCAAATGATTTCAAGAGGAAAAATACTATCTAAAATTTTAGAAGCACTTCTAAGCGGTTTTACCTCGCTTACAACATCCTCTCCATCAATTACTTGCTTACTAAACTCTGGATTTAAGCACAATGCTCTACCTATTCCTACAATATCAAGGTGACCTTCATTAATCGCCTCTCTTATAAAGCGAGCTGTTCTAAATCCCCCCGTAACCATTAATGGACACTTTATCACTTTCTTAATATCACTCGCATAGTCCAAAAAGTACGCCTCTCGTTTCTTTGTGCTTTCTTTAACGGACTTTCCAGTCATAACGGGTGCTTCATAAGAACCTCCAGAAATTTCGATTAGATCTATTCCTAATTCAGATAATTCTTGGGCAACCAGTACTGATTCAGCATGAGTAAAGCCTCCCTTAGAGAAGTCGGCCGAGTTTAATTTTATCCCAATTGGAAAGTCATCTCCTACGCTCTTTCTTATAGATTTATAGACTTCTTTTACAAATAGCATTCTATTTTCTAACGGACCTCCCCACTTATCACTTCTTTGATTATGTGCGGGGGATAGAAATTGGCTCACAAGATATCCATGGGCCCCATGAATTTGAACTCCATGAAAGCCACAATCTTTAACCGCCTTTGCAGCGAATCCAAACCTTTCTATAATATCTAAAATCTCATTCTCATCTAACGCTTTAGGTGTATTAAACATATTATCTAAAGGAGCAGGAAGTGCTATGGCAGATGGAGCAACAGGTGTCTTATTTAAGAACTTTGGAGACTGCTTCCCTGGATGATTTAATTGAACCCAAATTTGTGAGGCCGTTCCATCAGCAGAGCTTGACCATTTTCTTAGACTATCAAAGTTATCGAGCCCTTTTTCTATAGCAATATTATTGGCCTCACCAAGATGATTAGAATCAATCATAACATTCCCAGTGATACATAGACCAGTTCCACCTTTGGCCCATGTTCTATATGCATTATAGAAGCGCTCAGAGGCAAAGAGTTTTGGGTTTGCCATATTCTCACTCATCGCTGACTTTGCCATTCTATTTGGTAGTATTACTCCACAAGGTAGAGCTAACTCACTGCTAATTTTCATACATATCCCATTTCTATATTTTGTATAACTTAATTCATTTTTGGTCTTTGCTATTTCTTATGACTTTAGATTATAGTTTAAAAAACATTTCAAGGGAAAAAAATGAATATTATTGAAGCACTTAACTGGCGTTATGCAACAAAAGAATTTGATTCAACGAAGAAGGTATCTCAAAAGGATCTGGACACTATAAATGAAAGCCTACGATTAACGGCGAGCTCTTTTGGTGTACAACCGTGGAAATTTCTTGTGATAAGCAATCAGGAAGTAAAGAATTCTCTACTAGAGCATAGCTGGGGTCAAAAGCAAGTTGTTGACTGCTCTCATCATATTGTTATGTGTACTCCCCTAGACTATGTTGATCAAGATGTTGATGCTTTCATTGAATCCACTGCTCAAGCAAGATCTCAATCTGTTTCAGACCTAGAAGGTTATTCAAAAGTTGTTAAGAACTTTCTCTCGTATAAAAACCTAGAGCAGAAGCAACAATGGATGAAAGATCAAGTTTATATAGCACTTGGAAACCTACTTACAACATGTGCTCTTTTAAAAATTGATGCTTGTCCAATGGAAGGAATCATTAAAGAAAAATATGATGAAGTCCTAGGTCTTAAAGAAAAGGGACTCACAGCGATTGTTGCTTGCCCAATTGGCTATAGGGCTGACAGTGATAAGTATGCGACTGCCGCAAAAGTACGCTTTCCATTAGAAAAAATTATAGAACATATTTAAGCTAAAGATCTTCAGTGCTTTATCTCAAAGCACTGAAGTAATTATTCATAAATAGCTAAGAACTGATTATACTCTTTCCCATTCTTCTCTTTAGTATTTATCGTACAGACCGAAAAATTCAAATTTATGTCTTGCGCCCAAGACTTAAGTGTCTCATTAGAAAATCCAAAATGTTTTACCCCCATCTCTTTAGGCCTAGGGTGAAAGGAACCATCCTCTTCTTCTAAATCAACAATCGCTATTTTTCCACCCGCTTTTAACATTGCCGCTAGTTTTACGAGCATTTTCCCAGGTTCATCTAAGTGATGAAAGGTCATCGAGCTTATAATAAGATCAAATTTTTCCTCTAAGTTTTTCGTCTCTAAATCTAGCTCTAACGATTTAACAAATGGAAGCTCTTTAGTTTTTGAATCAAATACTTCTAGCATTCCCCTAGAGGTATCTACACCAGTAATACTGCTAGCGTAGTCTAAAAATTCGAGACAAAAAAGACCTGTTCCACAACCCACATCCAGTAAGTCAATCTTCTTAGAAAGCGAGAGCTTTTCAATAGTAGATTTTGCTAGAGTTTTCATTAAATCTTTTTTTTCTTGTGAGTCCCAATTATTGGCAGCTTGATTAAAGTGAGACATTACTTAACCACCAACAAAGAAATATATGGGACAATAAAGAATAGAATTAGGAATATTTTAAATAAACCTAAGTAGGAATAGATAATTATATCAAAGGTATCTTTAGAGATATTGAACATTTTCTTTTGAATATTAAAAATAAAAGAGTTCGCAAATATACACATTACCGCTGTCCATATATAAATGGTCATCGCAATAATTGAGGCCCATTTAAATAGCTCAACTAAAAGATCATAAGTCATAAATTCTCCTTCTTAGTTCCTAAGTTAGGAGAATTTTACACTTAATAAAAAGCTTCGTCACTATATGTTACTTATTAGAAAATCTCTTGCGAATCTTTTCTCCATCGAGTGTTAGACCATGCACTTCAACCCATTTAACTGATCCAAACATAGATACTTTTGAATGAAGTCTTGAAACTTCAACAAGCTCTCCTTCTACCATGGCCAAAGTCTGTATATCACAAGTTTGGTTAGCTCCAGGAGAGATACGAATTGATACTCTACTTTCATCAAGAACACCTCTTGATTTTAAATCTTCCATCGAAGGTGTACTAAAAACGATTTCATCACTACTGCTAGAAATTATTTCTGCCGTAAGTGGCTTTCTTATCATTTTCATTGATTCATTTAAAGACTTCCACTGGCCTTCATCTTCATCCATTTTCCACTCTGCAACAAGCTCACCAGAGAGTTCGCATCGAGAAGGCTCAAAGCTAACTTTATAATGAAGAATATTTTTTTCATTAATAGTTTTTGAAACTTTTAAAATGGTTTCTAATTCAGTTGCACACGCGAACTGGCCAACAAATAGGTATGCACTAAGCATAAAGATTAATTTTTTCATGAATTTAATCTAGCAGAATTTGCAATAAACAGAAGCTCTATAGAAAGAGTTACTACTAGTGACTATTTTTTAGACAGTCAGTACAAGTTAACATAAGTCTCTAAAATTACGGATTTTAGTTCAATCCATGCTTTTTCAAAATAGAATTTAGCTTGTTGCCAGATTTCTTTAACTGAGCATCAAGTCTACTAATAAGATCTGTAACATCAATTACTTTTGGACTCAATCCAATATAAAAAGGATTCTCTTTTCCACATAGTACTGGGTAGAGAGTTTGTTTAATGGAATATCTTGCAACCTTTTCTTCTTCTAGAAAGAAGTTAATTCTCTTTTTCTTTAATAGCCTATACAAGCGATCTAGACCATCATTGCCTTTAATTACTAAAGCTGAGTCGGTTTTATTTTTATTGTTCAAAAAGAAATCATCAAACTCTACTCCATAAGAATAGCCAGCAAGAACCCCTACTACATGATTAGGAATATCTTTAAATTGAATTTTCTTAACATTTGGATCGTCAGTAAACGCACAAGATCTATAGGTCATTGTTGGTTGATTAGTAAATACAAGTGACGGGGCTTCAGACTCGACAGCTGTTAACAGTCCATCAAGTTCGCCGCGATTGACTAAATTGATTGCTCTTTTCCAGGGTAAGATTCGAACCGCAATATCTACTCCAACTTCTTTAAAGACCACCTTTAAATACTCTACAGCAATACCTTGAGATGGCATTTTAGAACAGGTATAAGGACACCATTCAGTCGCAGCAAAATTTAATGTGAGCGCGTTTATCGAACTAGAAAGTAAAAATATAAAGACCAATTTTGACATATTCATATTCTAGCCTATTTTTGTCCCAGTTTATATCAAATTTAACTTAACTGCTTTATAAAGAGTAAGAGTCAACTATAATCTGTATTTGAAAGAGGGTTATTAAACTTGGTACTATATACTTATGAATGAATTTTTAAAGAATACTATACTAAAAAGCTGTGATGCCAAGAGTATCGTCAAAGAAGAAGAAATACAGTCTCTATGGAGTGGGTATGGAACTCTTACAAGAGTTACTACGGATAATTATTCAGTAATCCTTAAGCTAGTCACGCCTCCTAAACTTCACGATCATCCCAGAGGTTGGAACTCTAATCTCTCCCATAAAAGAAAACTTAATTCTTATGAAGTTGAAATTTATTGGTATAAGAATTATAACAAGAATATCGTCAATGCTTATTCCCCAAGGCTAATCGCTGCAGGAGAAATGGATGATTCACAATATCTAATTCTTGAAGACTTAGGAATGAGAGATTATCTTTCACTGCCATTTATCAATGAAGATCAAATCAAACTCTGCATAAATTGGTTGGCATCTTTTCATGCAACCTATCTTGATGTAGCTCCAAAGAACTTATGGAAAGTTGGAACTTACTGGCACCTTGAAACACGCCCTGAGGAACTAGAGGCACTTGAAGATAAAGAGCTAAAAGAAGCTGCAAGAAAGATTGATCATCTGCTTAATAATGCTCAATTTCAAACCTTCGTACATGGAGACGCTAAGCTCGCAAACTTTCTTTTCAAAGACACAGAAAGCTGTGCCGCTGTAGACTTCCAATATGTTGGTCGAGGCATTGGCATGAAAGATCTGGCCTATTTTTTAAGTAGTATATATTCAGAAGAGCAACTGATCGAACAAGAGAAGTGGTGCCTAGACTACTATTTCTTTTATCTACAAAGTGCTTTAGAAAAAACAGAAAAGAATATCGATTTCAAAGTATTAGAAAAACAATGGCGAGATTTATATCCAGTTGCCTGGTGTGATTTCATACGTTTTCTAAAAGGCTGGTCTCCAGGTCATTACAAAATTAACACTTACACAGAAAATATTACGAAGAAGGTTTTATCATGTATCTAGAGTCCCTAAAGTTGAGAGAATTATGTAATATTGCAAAGAGCGCCGCCCTAGAAGCAGGGAAAATTATTGCGAGCAATCATGGGCAAGAAGTTGAAGTAAATAACAAAGAAGGCGGAGAAAATATAGCATCTTGTGTCGTTACTGAAATTGACTTAAGAGCACAAAGAGCTATTTTAAATATCTTAACTCCAACATTAAAACCATTTGAGCTAGGTCTTCTAACAGAAGAGTCAGTTGATGATAACTCAAGATTTTCACATGACTACTTCTGGTGTATCGATCCACTAGATGGAACCCTTTGCTACTCAAAAGGAGAGGACGGCTATAGTGTTTCTATTGCTCTAATATCAAGAGAAGGCTCACCTGTAATTGGAGTAGTGTACAACCCTCGATCAAACACTCTCTATCATGCAATAAAAGGAGAAGGAGCTTTCAAAAATGATCTCCCCCTATCTGTAGAAAGAAATTCACAAACTTTAACATTACTCTACGATCAAAGTTACTTGAAGCATCCAGACTTCAATCAACAAATAGAGTCATTAAAAAAAGAGCTTCAAAAACTAGGACTTAATGAATTAAAAATATTCCACCTCGGAGGTGCTGTCATGAATGGTATAAGTACCATTGATCTCGCCCCGGCCATTTACTTCAAATTCCCTAAAGAGAGTTTAGGCGGTGGTAGCCTTTGGGACTTTGCTGCCAGCTCAATCATTCAATCAGAGGCAGGTGGCTTTAATAGTAATTATCATAAAGAAGCGCTAGATCTCAACAGAAAGGATTCGACCTTTATGAATCATGAAGGAGTTATTTATTGTAGTACTAAAGAGCTTCTTCTAATAATTCCTTAATAAATCAAACACTAAGTATAGCAGTTCAAAAGAGTTCCTCAAAAACTCTCCTGTACTTCTACCATTTTTGAGGAACTCTCTTGATATTTTTAACCGAATACCCTAACTTTTCCACCCGAGCTACTACTTGTTGCAATTGTGTGTCACTAATATTCCAATCCTTAAACATAATCCACACCCATTTTTGACTAGGAACACCAACCACTGTCCATGAGTAATCAAAAGCTAAATCTATAACTAAGTAATCAAATTTTAATGGCCAAAAGGGACTTACTTTCCAGTAAGCGTTAGTTTTATTATTTTCTATCCATCCTTTTTGGGGAATGGATTTTATTTCACCATCAAAAGCCCCTTTTCTCATGGAAAAATTAATATCAACTCTATTTTCTAACTCATTCCAAACGTATGACTCAACTGCATTATGAGCACCATCTTCAAACATTGTTAATCTACCAGCAATCACATACCACTTAGTCAAAAATCTATCTAAATCTATGTGTTCTACAGTCTTTGTATAATTACCTTTAGTAGAACAGCTAAAACTGCAAATACATAAGACAGAAAGTATAATTTGCTTCATATTATGTCTCCGATAGAACTATTTTAGCACTAAAGAAGCTTTCCATTTATATAATTAATTATTTGTACAATCTATATATAACCTTCCCGAAGGTTACTTCTTAAACCAACAAGATGGTCTAAGGTCAATATTCTCCTCAAGAGGATAAGGCGCTAGGGCACCGGCTAGAAAAGTATCTAATCGACACTGTATTGAAGGATAACCATTGTATAATGTCTCAGATACAACATCCAAGGAGGGTGTATCATAAGAGAATACTTGGTCTTGGTGTAGAAATGTAAAAACAGCAGCTAGTTCTTGTGCTGCCTTGGCAATCTCGTAACACATTCTCCTCTGCTTTTCTCGTACAAGACCATCAAAACATTTTTGCGCAGCAGTTGGATGAAGTCCATCAACTTCATTATCTATGGAATATGTGTCTAAATATTTCTTCATACAATTTGAAGCTGCAAAGAAGTCTGACTGACCCTCAGCACTCATATTCCTACTCTCAGCAATAGAATGGTATGGACTTCCTCCAAGGACATGCCCTACTTCGTGACACACGGTCAGTGCCAAAGCTCTTTCTGTCATAAAAGGAATTCGAGCAAATCCACCCCAAAAATTTATAGTGAAAGCTTCATCAGTTTCAAATGCCCAAGCTGACATATAGGGAACCTTCCAGTCAACAACACCTAATTGAAGATTTCGATCAAAGTCATTGCGTATATACAAAACATAAATTTTATTAATTATTTCGTAGAAGGATTTTTCAGTAATTGTCGAACCTAAGTTTTCATCTACTTCGATGGCCCAACTATTTCGTTGTTTTTCTTTAAGTTGCTGAAAGGCCTTTGTATCAGCAAGTACATAGCTTTGAAAAAAGAATAATATTAAAACAAGTACTTTCATTTTAATTCAGTCCTATGGCTTTGCTCTGCACCTAATTTGAAATAGTATTCATATATGAGCATTGATGGTATGCCTCCAAACTACCAAGGACTTTATTCATTAACTATTTTAAAAATTCCACTTGAATAATTTACACTCGCCCCGAATGGTAATAAATACAGGAGCTTACATTAAAACTCCTATATAAATTTGGTATAAGCGAAACAAGCTCACTCACAACTTCGGTTTTGCCTACTCTTTTGATATAGTCCATAAAAAGGATTAGTTTTGAATAGATTAAAAGATATTAACTGGAATCATCTCTACGGTTTTCATGAAGTGGCCAAGGCCCAATCACTTAAACAAGCAGCAATTTCACTAAAGCTTGCACCTTCAACTCTGAGTGAGCAGTTAAAGAAATTAGAAGCAAGGTTTGCAAAGAAGCTCTTCAACCGTAGTTCAAAAGGGCTTACTCTTACTACTGAAGGACAAGCACTTTTTGAACACTCCAAGATTATTTTCGAAGAAGGAAGTCGAGTTCTTGAAAAATTTTCTGATGATGATATTGGAGGATATTCTGTTAATATTGGAATTGAAGAAACCATTTCATATGACCTCTCAATTGAACTCGCTTCTCAGTATTGGGATAACTACGCCCCTTTTGGAACTGTAAATACACTAAGGCAAGCTGAGCACGATGTTCTAATTGATAATTTACTACAAGACAATATTGACTGGGGAATATCCCACAGAAAGCCTAAGAGGAAATCTTTGAACTATGCTGAGGTTGGGTCTTTTGAAGTAGTATTCTGTTGTTCAACTAAGCTCTATAAGAAATTTAAGAATAAAAAAGATCTACTCATTAATATTCCTTTTGCTGAGAGTTCTTGGGACAAGAGTTTAAATAAGGCTATTTATCAACACTTAAGAAAGAACGATATTATTCCAAAAGAGAGAATCTATAGTGATCACCCTGACTTTATAAAGAACTTATGTCTTAGAGGTCGCTGTGCAATGTTTCTTGCAAAGAATCCTCTAAAAAAATATCCCGGCCTAAAAACTTTTGATCTAGACATACCTTTAACAATTTCTCTTTATGCAATTTGGAAAAAACGTGATGAAAACCTCATCTCAATAAAGAAGCTACAAGAGCTTATTCAGTCAAAACTTTCTCAGCTTCCAGAGAGATATGAGGACGTAGAGTTACAAATAGAGATTTCAAATATTGATGACGATCTCTTAACATAGGGGCATATATTCGGTTTTACCTAATAAGAGAAATCAATCACCGAATTCTGTAAAAACTCTGTTAGTATTTATTTAACGATAACGTAACTATGGAGAATCCCATCAGAAAATTTTATAAAATTTGCTTAAGCTTTAACGACATTAAACTTTTATTCAAAAAGAAAGTCGACAGTTATGGTAACTACGACAAACCAACTACTTTTGTTAGAAAAAGTCTTCAAAACTCTGAAGAGTGCCTATCAGTTCTATAGCTTAAGACCAAAGAAAGACTAAATCCTCCTGAAGGTTTATGGTCCTTTTAGAAATTATCGAAAGTATTATATCTAAAAGGGCCTATATTGGATCTGCAAAAAAGAAAATTCAAGATTATCCTTCTTCATTTTCCCAACCAATTTTTTCAAGAAACTCATCATAAGTCCCATCAAAGAATTCGGCGCGATTCTTATGAAAGATAATCAATTTATTAACAGAAGATCGCAGTAATAATTCCGAGTGAGTCACTAATACAACAGCTCCAGGAAAATTAACGATCTCTTCACTTAGGGTTTCAATTGACTCCATATCGAGATGATTCGTCGGTTCATCCAATAGGAGAAGATTAGATTTTCTTGCGAGAATCTTTCCTAACATGACTCTACTTTTTTCACCACCAGACAGGACTGAGACTTTCTTCTTTGCAAGATCATCGGTAAACATCATAGTTCCACAAATCTTTCTCACCTGACCAATACTTAGATCATGATTACTCTGCGAGATCTCAGTTATGATAGTATTACCTTCATCTAAGCGTTCGATATTAGTTTGACCAAAGTGTCCCATTGAAAGTGAAGGATGACTTTTAATAGCTCCAGTATTAGGAGTTAACTCTCCTGCTATTACATTTAAAAGAGTAGACTTACCCTTTCCGTTTTTACCTATAATCCCTATACGGTCATGACGTCCAATATTAAGAGAGAGATTTTCAAAGAGGCAGTCTTCTTGCTTCGAAGAATATGAAAAACTTAAATTGTCCGCTTCAAGAACAACTTTTCCAGGGCATTCCTTATAGTGAAAAGTAAAGCCCAAATTATTTTCTGAATCGAGCTTTTCAATGGTTCCCATTTTCTCAATTTGTTTCGCTCTTGATTGCGCCTGTGTTGCTTTAGAAGCTTTTGCACCAAACCTATCTACAAAACCTTGCAGCTCCTTTTTCTTCTTCTCTTGGTTGAGTCTAGTCTGCTCATACATTTCGTCAGCGATAGATAATTGCTCATAAAATTTAGTGGTATTTCCTTTGTACTTACTCAGTCTCTTTCTGCTAAGCCCTGCTGTATGAGTTGTTACAGAGTCCATAAAGTCTCTATCATGTGTAATGAGAAGAACCTCACCTTTGAAAGATGTAAGAAAGCCTCTTAGCCACCTTAAAGAGACTATATCTAAGTAGTTAGTCGGCTCATCTAGTAGTAAGAGATTTGGATTTTGTACAAGTGCCTTTGTTAGGTTAATTCTTACTTGGTAACCCCCAGAGAAACTAGCAGGATCCTTTTCAAGATCTTCTTCACTAAAGCCTAAACCAAATAATATTCTCTCGGCCTTCCACCAGTCATATTGCTCTTCTTCGGATAGAACTTGGCAACACTCCTCTAGAACTGTTGGCTTTGTAAAATGAATATGCTGATCAAGTGCTCCTATTTTATAACCCTTAGGAATAATCACTTCACCTGAATCAAGCTCAATCTCTCCTAAGATAATTTTAAATAATGTCGATTTTCCCGCACCATTTCGACCAACGAAGCCAATTCGTTCTCGCTTGCCTACTAGTAGATTTAGCTCCTCAAAGAGAACTTGGAGACCAAAATGCTTAGAAATATCATTCAATTGAATCATTATTTATCCATGTAAAAATTTTCAATACAATGCCACAGATTAGATATTAAGTCTTAGATAGTTTGAAATGATGAAAATGATTCAAAAATATTGGTCTTAACAAGATTTAAAGATACACAAGTTACCTTCGTCAATAAAAATAGGTGTAGGCCAAGAGTTCTGCCTGCAAATATCTAGAAGCCAAGCTCTACCATTGCCTTTTGTAACTATCGTAACTTGCTGAGTTTTACTAATTTCTACAATTTGTTCAAGTACATAGCGGTAGGTTTCTTTTGTGAAGGGATCATATAGGTAGTAGATGTCTGCAATGGGAATTTTGAAACTAGCTAAAGAGAGATCTTGGACTTCAAAGTTTAGACTATCTCCTAGATCAAGGAAGTCGCATGCTTTATTAGAAACAACTACACGATGAGGAACATATTCATAGCCAGTGAAGTCTAAATCAGGTCTTAGCAGTGCACACACTAATCCCACTCGTCCATAACCAGAACCTAGATCAACTATCTTACTTCCCCTCTTTGCATTGATTCCCTCTAAGGCCAATAAGATTGTAGAGTAACCAGACTGTACGCCTACTCCAGCACCTTCATATAGCCTCTCCTTTGCATCAAAATCGATAGTCATGTCTCTATCTAATTGATAATTAAGTTCAAAAATATCATCGAGATTATCAAATGTTCTATATAAGTCTGGACCTTGATGACCTAAGCTTTGGTCAACTCCAAGCTGGTTATTTTCTTCTAAAATAAATTTCTTCGTCATCTCTTTAAGAGAATGTGTCACAAACTCCTTTTGAGCGAGGGAGGATCTCGAGGAAATAAGCTTAAGAACTTGATGCTCAATAAGTTGAGTTTCTTTTCTAATATTCTTTAACTCATCTGCTCCATTTGAAATTAAAAATTCCTCAAGAAAGAAAATAGATAAAAGCTCATTGGTAAAGAAAGGTCTAAGAAATTCTTCATAACTCCTACTTTTTCCAGAGAGCTTGTCTTGCTTATTAGTTAACCACAGCTGTTCTTTTAGAAAATCAGCGATAGTAACGAGTAAGGCAGAGTCAATATAGAGATTGGCCATTTCTAGTGGGGATAGATACTCACTTTCGCACTTCTCTAGTTTATATAAATCTGATGTCTCAGAAGAATTATTCTTTTGCTTTAAAAGTTTTAAAAAAGTTTTTTGAGATACATTCATAAGAAACCTGATTTTAATAATCATGGTTGCTATGCATGAGTTTAGATTTGTAGATATTTAACACTGCCCGTAGCTGTTAGAGACGGGCCTTTAGCTCTAGTGTGCCGCAGACTTCATTGATTCTTTATACTCGGCCATTGAGACAATTAGCTCCTTGTCTTTATCCCATAATTGATAATTAAGAGAATGACGAATATCTGAGAACTCGATTCTTTTTACATTCTTAAATAAATGTTCCAAATCATTGTGACAACGAACAAGATTATAATTAGGAACAGATGTCGAGAGATGATGAATATGGTGATAGCCAATATCAGCAGTAAACCAGTTTAAGATTTTAGGGAGAACGAGAAAGCTTGTTCCTTCTAAACCTGCTTTAAAGTAATCCACTCTTTCTGTATCTGAACCATAAGAACCTTCAAAGTTATGCTGAACTGTAAAGAAGAGTATTCCTAACCCTCCCGAGAAAGTTAAAGTCAAAGCGTAGAAAATAAAGAAGTTATAAGTACCAATTGCACTACACATCAACGCCCAAATTGGCAGTAGAGTTAAGTTATTATAAGTCATATGTCTAAACTCTTTAGGAGTCTTCCAATATTTTGACTCACACTTTTTTATAGTATCCAAAGTATTTGACGGTTTAGCGACCAGGGTACGCAAAATATTAAATGAAAGTTGAATACAGCCTAACATCCAATTAACACGAGGATTAAAAAGTACGTAGACAAAACCACCTGGTATTAAAATCAAAGGGTGACGCCAATACCAGTAACTCTTTTGTTTACTTGGACTTAACTTTGAGTACTCTTCAGTGGAAATAATATTAAATGGCCCATGGTACTTTTCCCAATTTCCATTTGTCTTGTGATGATATGAGTGATGTTTAGACCAAACATACTGAGGCATCCCAGTTATGACACCCATTAAATAGCCAAAGAACTTATTTGCTTTACGAGATTTA
This sequence comes from Halobacteriovorax sp. HLS, assembly GCF_004006665.1. NCBI lineage: Bacteria > Pseudomonadati > Bdellovibrionota > Bacteriovoracia > Bacteriovoracales > Halobacteriovoraceae > Halobacteriovorax > Halobacteriovorax sp. HLS. The sequence continues at coordinate 78,952 of NZ_QOCL01000009.1, read as the reverse complement.
AATAGTGAATCATGTCCACAATCATGAAGAAGGACGAAAAATCTTAATATAAAGAAAGATGTTGCGAACGCCAGAGGTATTACGACCCAAATTGATAGAGGTAGCAGTTTACTATAAAGAAACCAGATCCCCATAAAAGGAATAATTGTAGATGCAATTTGCCAAAGCGCAAATGCATCTGATTTTTGAGTGTAAGGTTTCAGTGTGTCTCGCCAAAATTTCTTTTCCATGACGGCAATCCTACAGTAGTTTCAATAAGATGTCGTGTTTCAAGTACAAATCAATTAGACGCCATGCACTCACAATCAGCAAAGTACGTACATAATTCTAGTACCTTATATTTTTTATTGTTAAGGCCCTTAAATTACTAAAGTTTTAGCGATAATAACCGACAAGTTAAGTCAGGATAGTTCTTTTTAACTTTAAGGTGAAGCTTGGCACTACATGAATTTCTAATCGAAACATTTTACTTTCTCATCGCAACGCTAGCGCTTGTGCCGCTATTCAAAAAGTTAAATCTAGGATCGATGCTTGGTTATATAGTAGCTGGAGTCATTGTAGGTCCAATGTCTCTTGGACTCATTGATAGCTCAGATAATATTGTTCAACTCGCAGAAGTTGGAATAACGCTTCTTCTTTTCATTGTTGGCCTAGAACTTAGTCCAGCAAGACTCAAACAATTAAGAAGTAGTATTATATTTGAAGGTGGACTGCAAATGGGACTAAGTACATTAGTCTTTACTGCAATTGGTATCGCTGTTGGACTTAGTACTTATAGTGCTTTAGTTATCGGTGTTTCGTTATCACTTTCTTCTACGGCCTTCGCTCTTTCTTATATGAACGAAACCTCTCAACTAACACTTAGTCATGGTCAATCATCATTAAGTATTTTGTTATTTCAAGATTTAATTATCGTTCCACTTTTAGCTCTTATACCTCTATTAAGTATTAATAGTAGCTCGCATCAGATCATTAATATGACAGAGATGGCAATTAAGTTTGGTCTTTTCTGTGGACTTATTATGTTGTGCTTCTATGTCTTAAAACCGGCAGTCAGTTTTATTAAGAAGTCACAAGATCAAGAGATCTCCCTAGCCGCTTTCTTATTTTTAATTATAGGAATGGCACTAGGAATGGAAAAGCTTGGTCTATCAATGCCAATGGGAGCATTTATCGCAGGAGCATTCTTAGCAAACTCAGAAGTAAAGATTCAAATCAAAACATTAACAGTTCCTTTTAAAGGTGTACTCATGGGACTGTTCTTCATGACACTGGGAATGAATTTAGAGCTTAACTTTTTAATGAATAACTTAGCAAAGATTGCACTTCTATCATTTTCAATTATAACTCTTAAAACAATTATTCTCTCTATAATAGGAAAGTTCTCACACGGAAGCTTCAAGAGTGGATTAAAAGTAGGACTTATTATCTCTCAAGGTGGTGAGTTTGGAGTTGTCGTACTCGCGAGTGCACTGAAGTTTGATGTTGTTAGCGCTGAGATTAATAAGTTGATTGTTACATCTATTCTCATAACAATGACTCTTGCACCATTTTTGGCAAGAATGACTAAATTTATTAATAATGCAAATGCAAGTAAGTTAGCTCAAACTGAGGAGCATTTAGAAGAGTCTAATGTTATTCAACTAAAGAAGGATGACTTAGCACCAGAGGAAGATGAGGTTGCAAAGAAGGCCGCATAATTTTTAAAAAATTATACATTCCTCAGAGCTCTAGTTCTTTAATAACTTAATTCGAATAGCTATTAGACCTTTAGGTCCTTCACTAACTTCAAATTCTACAATATCACCTTCATAAAGTCTGACACCGCTAAGTGCTGTTGAATGAAAGAATAGATCGTCCATATCACTATCAGGCTCTATAAAGCCAAAGCCTTTAACTTCTTCATAGAACTTAACTCTTCCTGTTAGTACTTCTTTGGGAGCGCTTTTCTTTTGTTTAACTTCACCCCATTTTATTTCTGAAATAGAGATAACCTTGTCACCTTTATGAATTTTTTCGAGTTTTTCCTTAACAGCATCTTCAGTCTTCGCTGAAACCAATAAGTTTATTCTCTTTCTCTTCTTAGTCTTCTCTGTATCGTATCTGACATGGTCAACTTTAAATTCTGACATAATTCCTCTTTCTTTTAGTACTTAGAACCTTTTAGCAATAAGAGCTCAACCATGCACGATATCTTTAAAAGCTTATATTAATTACCTTCTCTAACACGGTTTATATTGAGACCAATCAGTCTTATAAGGCAGAAAAGCAAATAGCCAGCTGACATCAACAAGGTCTTTTTCAGAACTAAGCCTCTCTTCTTGATAGGAAATCTCACTATACTTTCTTCCTAGCTCATTAATATCATGAACCATAAGCTTAAGAGATTTTTTAGTGAGCTTAATCTCGGAGCTTTGAAAACAACAATCTTCTCTTTTTATTTCATCATAGACCTTATTTAAGAATTGAATATTATGAGACTTGATAACCTTTTTAAATAGAGGCCCATCGAGGTTTAATCTTAATCTACCAGTGATTAAAAATTTATAAGTATCATGGGGAAGTAACTCTAAAAGCTCAATCTTTTCTAACTGCCTTAAATACTTAAAGCCAGTGGCCTTTGTTAGCCCCATTTCCAAAAGAACAACTTCAAGTTCCTCTCCCCTATAAATGCGAGTGAAGAAGTGAAAGAGGTATAGTTCTTTTGTGAACAATGTCTCTTGTTTTTGAGTTAGAAAGTAGTTTAAGTTTTGGTTTTCTTTTTTTGAAAGTTCTCCCAATTCAATTATCGAAATATTGGCCAGTGAACAGATCATTGCTAATCGAGAGAGAGAACAATCATACTTAGAAAATATTCTCTTTACTGAAACTTCAGATAACCCTAAATGCTCACTTATATTCTTATAGGTAAGGTTATTTCTCTTTAAAACCTTCTTTAGAGTATCAATTAGTTGAATAGTATCAAAATCGGCCATATATACCTCAAACGAGAAAAAGTATCACGTGAAGATACTATCTAATTTAAACTAGCGAAAGAAGTATCTAAATACTATGTATAAAAGAAATACTCCCCATCTAAATGGGCCTTCCAGTGGAGAAAGAAAATGACTAAGACCTTAATCATGTTGATTTTATCAATAAATATCTACGCTCACGACAACTTCTTTGCCAATAAGTATATCCAGGTACAAAATAAACAGGCCTTTGCTCTTCAAGCTGAGTCAAAGGATTTTGTAAAAGAAAGTGCACGTAAAGTATTTCTTGAGGCCGATTACTTCTTGGAACTTTTAAGAAAGAATCAGCCCTTACTCACTCAAGTTTTGAACTATAAACAGCTACCTCTTGAAGAACAAATAGTTGTGCTAAAGAAAGTTTTTGATGTTGAAGTTCAAGCTCTCGGTATAACAGCACCAGAAGTTTCAATTGATACCCAGTACCCTCGAGCGGCATATTTCAAATATAATTTAGAAGATGGGACAAATGGTGAAGTATTTATAAACCCTAAGAAAACCTATGACTCTAATCCTCTCATGAGTTTATCTCTACTTATACATGAAACACGTCATGCAGCTCAACTCTATAAGGCAAAGTTTGATAACAACCAGAATTTATACCAGGCATTTAAAGCGCAAGCACAACTTTCAGGAAAACTCTCCTTTAGCGATTTTCTAACTTTGAATAATGAATATGAGGCATTTCTCTTTGCAAATTATATTATCTTTAAACTCTATGGACCAGCAGAAGACATGATAGATATGGGGACATTTGCCTCTCAATTTAATGAGGATGGAAGTATCAAGATTGATCTTACGACTCTACACCAATCAAAAGAAGGTCAAGTCCTTGAAGAATTTAACATACTTATGCAAAAACAAAGAGACTTACTCCAGTAGGGAGTAAGTCATGACATAAGTCACTAAGTACAGCTTTCTCTTTACAATAAAACATTAATAAATTAATTTTACCGAAGATTGAACCCTATTATTAATCCGTATTCTCTGGTGAATTATGATAAGAGTTGCATTGTTTCAAACACATAAGTATGAAAAAGATTACTTCTATGAACTTGCTAAGAAGAATAATATCGAAATAACTTTCTTAGAACCGAGGCTCAACTCTCAAACAGCAATATTAGCAAAAGACCACGATGCAGTTTGCTCTTTTGTGAATGATAAAATTGATAAAGAAACTCTCGATATCTTAAACTCAATCAATATAAAACTCATAGCACTAAGATCTGCAGGCTTTAATCATGTAGATATTGAGTATGCCAGTAGTTTAAATATTCCAATAGTGAGAGTTCCCTACTATTCTCCAAGTGCCATTGCAGAACATACTGCATGCCTACTTCTTTCACTAAATAGAAAAGTTCATAAGGCCCACATGAGAGTGCAATCATTAAACTTCTCCTTAGATGGCCTAGTTGGTTTTGACCTAGAAGGTAAAACTGTAGGAGTTATTGGTACAGGCGCAATTGGAACAAAGTTTGTAAAAATTATGAATGGGTTTGGATGTAAAGTTTTGGCCTTTGATTTAAACAAATCTAAAGAGCTTGAGAACTATTGCCAGTACGTTGAGCTAGAAGAGTTAGTCAAGAGCTCTGATATCATCTCTCTTCACATCCCTTTAAGTAAGGATACTCATCACCTACTCGATCATGACATGCTTGAGAAAACTAAAAAAGGTGTGATCTTACTTAATACAAGTAGAGGTGCCCTAATTGATACGAAAGCACTTATTGAGGGTTTGAAGTCTTCACATATTGGTGGAGCCGGACTTGATGTCTATGAAGAAGAGGACTCTATTTTCTTTCAAGATTTATCTGATCAAATTCTTCAAGATGATGTACTCGCGAGGCTTCTTTCATTTCCAAATGTACTGACAACTTCTCATCAGGCATTTTTAACCAAAGAGGCCCTATTTCAGATTGCTCAAACTACCATAGACAATATTGTAAACTATATCGGCCATGGCAAATTAAGCAATCAAGTTAAGCTATAATAAGAACTAGTGTCTTAGTTGATCGGAAACAAGATCACAAGTGAGCTTAATTCTATCATCATTAGATTGGTCCTCTTTAATTACGCCAGTAAGTGCCCCTAACCAATAGGTTGTACTTCCCTCTCTTACAAAGACATTTGTTCCTCGCATGGAGCAATTATTAAAATCTGCATCTCCAACAAATTCTCCGTTGTGATAAAGTGAACCACTTCCAGAAGAACACCACCCTCGAGAAGCAGTATCATCTATGTAGCCTATAAATACGACTTCTTCTGTATTACTTGAGTTAGAACACCTCAAAATCTCATGAATATCTCCAGCTTGAGTAGCAAGAGAAATAAAACTAAAAAGTAAAAGTAATGCTGCTTTCATATAATCTCCTAAAAATTCTTAACCCGTAAGCCTTTTGAGCTATAGCGTTTATAACATAGAAATGATATTTACAAACTGATACTTATGCATATAGACTTGACCCAAGAGTCAACTGTGGAGCGACCTATGGAATTTATACTATCAACGACAGAGGCCCAACTGCTCATTCAATTTGAGTTAAATCCAAGCCTGGAGCTTCTTGCAAAGACACTACATAGAGACCCTACTGCAATTTCTAGACAACTTAAAAGAATTAGCGAAAAGAGTGACTTCTTAGTGAAAGTCTCGGGAAGATGGAAAATCACTGAGACAGGTGTAAAGTTTAATCAGGCGACCAAAGACTATCTACTAAGTCAAAATAAAATCGTTCACAATGAGATACATTTAAAGATTGGCTCGACCCGAGAGTTTTGTTCGCGCATATTGGCGAGTAATTATAAGACTCTTGTAAAAGAGCTAGGTGTGAAGTCCATTTCGATTATCGCTCTAGATGGTTCAATTGAAAGTGCCCTTCTGTCGGCCCACATAGACCTAGCATTTGATTGTGAAAAACCTTATTCTCCCGATATAAGATTTAAAAGAATTTTTAAAGAGCCAATCTCTCCAGTAATCTCAAGTAAAAACTTTAAACAATACCAGAAGATAACAAATTTTAAGGAACTAGAAGACTACCCTCATATTCTGTGTGAAAGACTGGCCCCAGAAAGTGTTTCTCGAAAAGCTTTTAGTGCTAGACAGATTGTCGCTCATACAAATGATATTGCTGTCAGTAAAGAACTTTGCCTAGGATCTCATGGCTGGGCCTTACTACCAATTTACACAATTAAGAACGAACTTAAATCAAAGAAATTAAAAGTCATTGGAGATTTAACATACTCGTATGAAAAGTTCGGAGTTTGGTATCTTAGAGAAAGAAAAGGTACTGAGATATTCTATGAAAGAGCGATTCACTGGATGGAAAAGAATAAAGACCTGATGTTAAATCTATAGATTCAAATAATGAAAACTTAGAGCTGCCACAAAATATCATCAATTTTTTCTAAATCTATACAAAACTAGCTCTCTAAAAACTATTTACACAGAGAATTTTTGAATCTCCACCACTCTCCTACAAGTCACCATAATAACTCAAGACTTAAGCCGTATACTGACTATTAAGCAATTCTTAACCTATTTAAACAACGTCAGCTCTCCTATTAGTAATATAATTTACCTAAATAAGTCTTTTAAAACGGGGTATCAAAATGGACAGAGAACTAATTGAAATCTTTAATGATGAAATTGGCGAGTTAAAGATGGAGATATCTCCAATTTTAGAGAGCTTAAAAACCAATAGTCAGCAACAAGATCTATTCAAAAACTTTGCCCAGATTATAGATAGGATCTATGGAACGGCGACAACAATGGGTTTTGATGAAATTGGTGCGTACTTAGGTAATGTGAGGAATCTGTCTAGAAAAGCATCATCATCAAACATCCCTAGAGGTATGCTTGAAGTTTTCAAGATAGCCAAAACCTGTACCGAGAACTTTGAATTAATGCAAAATTCCCTTATAAGTAGCGATGCTGCAAAAGAGTTAAGCGCGAAACTACAATTTGAAACTAAGAAGATTAATAAGATTGATACTGAAATTTTCTCTTTTAGCAAGGAAGCTAAAACAATATTGACCTAAATTTAATAGATACAAGAAGCTCATATACAATGAGCTTCTTTTTGATACTTCAGTATTTCAGTGGAGATAGTGAACTTATACTTTCTTTTAACCTTAATCCAATCGTTTAAATATTTACAGTAGTACTCTCTATTAGATGGAGACCAGCTCAGAGGAGTTTGCGCTCCCTTTTGTCTGTTATAGCTTCTATTGGTGATGACTAAGTTTAGTGGATCGTTTGCAAAGATCTCTCTTTTCTTAGCAGACCATAAATTTGCCCCCAAATCCCATGCATGCTTAAGAGGTACGATATGATCAATATCTATCTTTGAAGCATCGGTTAGGATTTCAGGATAGTAGTAATCATTCCACTTTCCGCTGGCCACGACACATCTCTTACCATTTTTTCTCACTTTATATGTGACATCGATAAGACTTCTATCTTTAAGTACTTCAGCTCTTTTATCGCGACAGTCTTTATCATTATCAACCCAGTGCTTGAAATGCTTTCTATCATAATTGGTCTTAGCTAGGGCCAAAGTGGAATGTATAAGAAGAAAGCTTAGAGCTAGAAATAGAGTCTTCATTTAGAAATTGGAAACTTATCTTCTAGGTATTTAATAATATCGTTTGATTCATACATCCACGTATCCCCTATTCTAAGGCAAGGTACTTTAGAGCTTCCACCAAGAGTTTTAAGTTCAGCTTTAAGTTCGTCATCAGTATTTGCATTTCTTAACTCAATAGGAAGATTAAGCTTTCTCATAACTCTGCGAACCTTGATACAGAATGGACACGCACTAAATTGATAGAGAGAATAGTTTTTTAATTGCTCATTAACTTTAGTTTGTTCCTCATCACTACGTTTACCTAGTGAAGGTCTCGTTAAAAAGTCCAAAGCTAATAATATCTGTCCTATGATGAATCTCAAGACTTTCATAATACTCTCCTATAAATGATATCTTAAAAGAGTATTTGAATAATGAAGTTTTGCCAATCTATTTGAAAATTGACGATGAATGAATTTTTCCCTAGAATTTTATAATGAAAACGATCTCACTCTTAGGCCTTATTTTATTTTCAACACAGACTTTTTCCCAAGATATTCTCTGTGTTCCCGATACAACCAATGCTCCATTTGATTCTGTTGAATTAAAGAAGATTAAGGCCAATAAGTATTCACTCGTAGTTAAAAATCATGATGATATTCTAATAAAGGACGAAGTTGCCTACGTTTTTCTAAGAAGAAATCAATATGGTCGTTTTAGAAATAAAGCACAAACTATTACAATAAAGACAAAGAGACTATACGTAGATCAGCCTCAAAAAAGCTTACTTGCCATAGAGAAACTAGATAAGGCAAGTTTCCCTGGAATGTGTAAGCTTTACTAATCTTGGCCCTCTAAACTTTTTTTAATATCTTGAAGGTCTTTTTTGAAGGCCTTTTTAATCATGCCACCCATTAAAAACATCAATGGAGACATCAACTTCGCACTAAAGCTTTGCGCAGTGGCCTTGAAACTCATGGAAAGTTCAACGCAGTCACCTAGGTCTTTTAATGAAATAGTTGAATGATAGAGACAACCACAATTATTGGCCTCAGTAATATAATATTCATTTTCACGGGCCTCAGTAATCCACATGGTCTCTACTGCTTCTTTGCCAAACATCTCACGAGTTTCTCTCCACTTAAGTCCAACTACTCCAGAATGTGGTTTCTCAAGAATTTCAATATCCTTAATACACTCAATTCTATCTTTTGCTCTTTCTATATCAATTACACAGGCCCAAACCTGATCAATCGATGCTTTGATTGTCTCACTAGCTGAAACTGCCATATCCTCTCCTTGAAACTTATTAAGTCTAACCTATTTGCAGATCTTTGAAACCAGGTGGATATAAATACATTTTAGCTAGACAATATTGCGACAAAGACCTATTTCCTGCTAGATAATTGCAAGTGACTTGCAATTATTAGATTCTATTGCTAGAAATACTAGAAACGGAGGATTACATGTTTAAATCATTATTTTCAATAACTGCCCTTACTCTACTCTTACAAGCGAATACTTTTGCTTCAACAATAAATGGTCTCCAGCTACTTCCTGCAACCAATGCTTCGCTTTTAGAGGCATCAGTAGAAATAGATGAAAACTCTATTACGGCCTGGGAGACAGTTCTAGAGTCTCAAGAAGAAATTGTCGTAAAAATCATTAATACTGACGCTATTCAACTTGGATACGGATGTCACTTACACGGTGATTCACTAGCATGTCATGAAGAACATCACGGACATGGAGATAATCGACAAGTAAAAGATCCATCAGTTACTTTAGACTTTATCAAAAAAGGTCACCTCGTCGCTCTTAATAAATTTGAAAAAGCAATGGTTAGAAATGGTGCTGACCTTAGTGTTGCTACTTCATATAAAGTATGGACTCACAAGGATGACCACTCAGACGGTCATGGTGCCGGAACAGATGTTTGGACAAAAATCAATTACTCTCTAAATGGACAAGCTAAAGAAATTTTTGTTCTATGTCATGTTCATGGAAGTGAACTGGATTTTGCTTGTCACTACAGCAAAGAAGGTGAAGGTGAAGGTGAACCTACTCTAGATTTTGGAGATGATGATCACGATCACGCTCATTAAAAAACTCTTTAAGAGGTAACTATGAATAAGTTTACAATTATAATACTTACACTACTTAATTTGCTTGTGACTTCATGTGGCGCCTTAACTGGCGCTGATACAGGAGCAAATTTATTAGATGATCCAATTAATAAAATCATTGGCGGACTAGATGCAATCACAACTGCAGATGGTAAGTTCTTACTTAGAGGAACTTCCGACAATGGTGGTAATTCGGCCCATAGCTTCCACTTAAAGTTCAAACTTCCTGAAGGTAGAAAACTTAAGTTTCACTTCTTCTCTTCAAGAGACTTATCTGGTGGAGCTGATTTTGAATTTTCAAAAAATGCAGGCAAAGTAAGTCTAGAAATATCAATTAATGGCAAATCACATTTGCGCGAAATCAGCACTTTAAATAATACTGAAGTTATAGATATAGATATCGACATTCACAATGATCATACAGATGTTCATATGCTTGCTTGGGATCACCTTGGCACACATAGTGATGATGAAGATTGTACTTTTGATGGTGGTTGTCTTTATAACACAGAAGACTTTGCTTTTGACACTTGGCTAGGTGTTGGTAAAGCAGGCGGATCATTTTGGGGCTTCAGTGGTGACAGTGAATTGATTATCTTATTAGAAGGTCCATTGGGTGCACTATCTGATGCGTAAAATATTCTTCACTCTCACTATAATTCTATTATGTTCAAAGACTTTTTCACAAGGTCTTTTAGGAACAGGTTTAGAAATTGCTGTCTCTGGTGATATGCTTTACGAGCAAGGCCTTAATAGTGACAGTCAGGCAAATGAGTTATTAACGATGAGAGGAGCGGAGATCGTGTTCTTCTCCCCTGTTGACCATCAATTTAATGGTGTTCTAAGTGCTGCTGCTCATTATGAAGACGGACAAACAGTTTTTGAGCTACACGAACTCTACCTATCTTCTTCAAAAATTATCCCACGCTCAAACTTTAAAGTGGGACAGTTCTTTCTTGGAATTGGTCGCTTAAATAGATTCCATCAACATGATTGGCCATTTACAAGAGCGCCAAAAATTCACCGTTCGTTCTTTGACGATGAAGGTGTTTACGATTCGGGTCTAGAATATAACTACCTTCTTCCTACGACTCATTCTCTGAATTTAACTGTTGGATTAACAAGTGGACACAGCTATGGCCACTCACACACTTCAGGCTCAAAGCCAAAGGTTCCTACACACTATTTTCGCCTATCGAGCTTCTCCCCTTTTAGTTCAACTAGTGGACTAGACCTCGGTCTTAACTACCTTGGACGTACTGATGCTCAAAAAAATGATATGAAGCTAATTGGTTTTGATTTTACTGGTAAATCAAAGCATGGAAGAATCGTAGACTATCTATTTCTATCTGAGATTTGGTATAAGTCAGTTGAAAACGCTAATAAAGAAGTTAGCGAACAAGTTGGAACCTATATCTTCAATGATTTTTCTACAGGTCAGTTTACAAATATTGGTTTTAGATTAGATGCTTTTAAGGATTTATCTAAAACAAACTCAATAACAAATAAGAAAATAAATAATATCAGCTATGGCGCTCTCACTCAGTTAACTTACACATCGAGTGAATTTGCAAAGATTCGATTCACTCTCGCTCATGAATTTGACAGAGAAGAAGGTCATACAATTGCAAAAGATACTAGAGCACAGTTACAACTTATTCTAATTATCGGGAGCCACCCAGCACATGACTTCTAAAATACTTTTAACACTATTCTTTCTCCTTCCATTAATGGCACAGGCCAAGCTCTCAGTTATAACAACGACAACTGATATCAAATGGCTTGCGCAAAAGATTGGAGGGGATAAAGTTCAAGTCGAATCTCTTTTAAATGGTACAGAAGATCCTCATTATATAGATGCCATGCCTCACTTTATTGGGAAGGTCGCAAATGCTGATCTATTTTGCTTAGTTGGGATGGAATTAGAAATAGGTTGGGCCCCGAAAATATTATCTCGATCTGGTAATAAGCATGTGCAACCTGGAGGAAGAGGTTATTGCGAAACTGGAAAATCCGTCAAAGCACTCAATGTTCCAACAGGAAAGATTGACCGCTCCCAAGGAGATATTCATCCTCAAGGAAACCCGCACTATCACTTAAGCCCAACGGCATTTCTTCAAGGGGCACAAACGATCCTTGATACTCTAATCACAGTTGATAGCAAGAATGCTGAGTACTACTTAAAGCAATTTGAAGCTTTAGAGTCCGAACTAAACTCAATTAAGAAAAAGGTTACACAAATTTTAGAACCCGTACAAAAATCAAATTTTCTAGAATATCATAGAGAATTCACTTACTTTATGAATGAGTACAAACTAAATAACCTTGGCGCAGTAGAAAAGGTTCCAGGCGTACCGCCTTCTGCAGGTCGACTGGCAAGAGTTTCTATAACTGCAAAGAATCAAAATATCTATGCTGTTTTAGCAACAACGACTTCTCCTTCAGGAATCTTAAAGAAGTTTAATGAGATGAGTAAAATCCCTGTCGTTAAATTGCCTTTGAGTATACTTGATCAAAGTGACCTATCGTCTTATGGCAAACATCAAGAATTTATCGCTAGAAAGATATTACAAGCAAGTATAGATGAAAAATAAAATCCTTTCTTGTCAAAATTTATCAATTGGTTATAACTCGCCCCTAAGGTCTAATCTTTCATTTGATATCCTTGAAGGAGAAATGACTTTTCTTCAAGGAAAAAACGGCACAGGAAAATCTACACTCATTAAGACGATACTAAGTGAAGTTAAACAACTTGATGGACAGATCAATTGGTCAGTGACAAAAGAGCAAGTTTCTTATCTTCCACAATTAACTAATACTGAAGCTCACTTTTCATATACGATAAGAGAAATTTTAGAAATATACGGTGTTTCAAAAAAATACTATGATTTCTTTACAGCTGATCAACTATCTCAAAGTTGGACAAAGTCCAGCGGTGGAGAGAAGCAAAAGACAATGATCCTTACAAAAGTAAAAGAGAATTCAAAGCTACTCATTCTAGATGAGCCTTTTAACCACCTCGATTCTGACTCTGTAGATATGATTAAACAATTATTAAGTTCTTTAATAAAGACGAAGATTGTCTCTTCTCTATTATTAGTAAGTCATCTTAAAATTAGCATTGATAATATTCAGACGAAGGAGATTATTCTTTAAATGGAATTACTACTCTTTTATAAATTCTCATTCTTAGTCGCATTTAGCTCAGCTTCATCCTTATCGATTCTAGGTCATCATCAATTAGTAAGAGGAAAAGTGCTAGAGATTTTTGCGCTATCTCAATTTGCTCTAATTGGTAATTTATTAGCAAAACTCATTTTTCACTCTTCAGAAAATGGCGCCCAAGCACTCATCGTCAGCTATGTCTCTTTTAGTCTAGGAAAGGTATTACTTTCAAAGATAGATATTCAAAAAAATATCTATGGTCCTTATATGGTTGGTATATACCTTTGTATTATTTCTGTTCAATACCTGCTAATAGGCTTCTTTCCTCAACTTGATAGTCACATGAGTCTTGGATTCTTTGGAAATATGGTGACTTCTTCATTTATGGAAAATATTGTCTTGATCGTGGTGTTCTTAGTCTTTTTTCTTTTGAGTCAGATCTACTCCAAAGAAATCTCCAGAAGATCGCTAGATATTAATATATTCAAAGTAAGGCCAAAGAGTACCTTTGATCTACTTCTATTTTCAATTCCACTAGTTGTCTCACTCTATGGATTAGGGTTTCTATACACATTAAGCTTTCTTTTGATTCCTAATCTGATACTTGGAACTTCGTTTAAAAGTCAAAGAACATCTAATAAAGTTATCGCACTAATGGCCGCGACAGCTTCTGTAGTTGGATTGCTTCTTTCAATCGTATTTGAAAATATTAGTACTTCTTCAGCACAGATACTTCTTCTTTTCATCATGTGTTTGATTTTAAAAACAATGCTTTCTAAAAGTCATTCATAAGAGATACGAATTATTTTACCAGAGTCTGTTGATATATAGAGATAACCATCTGGAGCACTTCTCACATGGCGAATTCTCTGTTTAAAATCAGAAAGTAAGATCTCTTGTTCAATGACTTTCTTATCTTTTAAAACAAGTCTTCTTAAGTGCCTGCTTGAGAGGTTTGCAAGAAAGAGATTATTTTTCCACTGCTTAACTTTATCTCCAGTATAAAAGGCCATTCCTGAGGGAGAGATACTTGGAGTCCAGTACATTATTGGCCGCTCCATTCCCTTCATCTGAGTTGTTCCAATACTTGGACCCCAGTATTCACTACCATAAGTAGTTAAAGGCCACCCGTAGTTCTTTCCTTTAATAACTAGATTTAGTTCGTCCCCGCCTCTTGGTCCAAATTCACAGCTATAGAGATCTCCTGACACTGGGTCAATATCCATGCCTTGAGGATTTCGATGACCAATACTCCATAATTGGACCTTCCCCTCCATCGTCAATTTTAGAATCTTACCATTATGGAGATTTTTATCTTGTGCATACTCTCTATGACCACGATCACCTATTCCCATAAAGAGGTAGTCACCACTTCTAACTAATCTAGAGCCAAAATGCTTAGAGGTACTGCTTTTTACATTTGCACTAAAGAGTACTTCCCACTTTCCAGTAGTGGGAATACCTTTTATGATTTCAAATGAAGCTCGTGCAAGACTAGTTGTCACAACATCACTTTTCTTTTCGCTAAAAGTTACATAGATGTAGAACTTATTTCTTACTTTATAATACTGAACATCAAGAAGCCCACCTTGTCCCTTCGCGTGGACGTTAGGATTAGAGAGTCTAGTTGTCGTGTTTGTTTCCATATTTAAATGAAAGAGTTTTCCGTCACGAATAGTGTATAGAAGCTCACGAGAGTTTATAAAAGAAAAGCTCCATACAACTCCCGAAGTATTTAAAACCTCTTTTAGCTTTAATTTAGAAAGTGGAACCTTAGCTACTTCCACACTTCCATTAATGGCAGAGGTATTAAAACAAATGAAAATTGTAAGAATATAGATAATTGATTTCATAAGAAAATGGTACACATAATTATCAGCTTAATCTAGCTCATTTAAAATGATCTAACATAAGATGAATAATAATTCTCTACTGACACTACGTTGTCAGTAGGCCTGATCTATAGTCTTTAAATAATATGTATTAAAACACTAAAAGGAGTCACTATGATCGGTTACATCACACTAGGAACTAATAACCTTCAAGAATCTGCTGTTTTCTATGACAAGCTATTATCTAGGGCATTTGACGCTAGCAGACATATGGATAATGAGAAGTTCATCGCTTGGGGGACGCCTGATTCTCCAGGGCAAATTTGTATTATGAAGCCATACAATAACGCCATGGCGACTGTCGGTAATGGCACAATGATCTCACTTCAACTTAAATCTCAAAAGGAAGTTAATGAAATTTATGCTCTCGCCATCGAGCTTGGGGCTGCATGTGAAGGAAAGCCAGGACCTAGAGAAATGGATGCCTTCTATGCATCATATTTTCGAGATCTAGATGGAAATAAGCTTTGTGTATTTCACTATGAGCCAACAGAGAAAAATTAGTATAAGCTTAGTGCATGAGAAAAGCTGAGCGATTATTTCAAATTATATCTCTTCTAAGGGGGCGCCGTAAGGTTTTAACAGCAGAGTCTATTGCTGAAAACCTCGGTGTCTCTGTGCGCACAATTTATCGTGATATTCAGGCACTATCTTTATCAGGAGTTCCAATCGAAGGAGAAGCTGGTGTAGGCTATCGACTGGGATATAACTTTGAAATACCTCCTATCATGTTCAGTGAACAAGAAATGACCGCGATGGTACTGGCCCTAAAAATGGTAAAGGGTCATAGTGACGAAGTCCTTTCAATTGGAGCTAATACGGCCCTTGAAAAAATTGTCTCTGTCGTTCCTGAAAAAATTAAGAGTCTCATAGAGCTACTTCCATACTACGTACCAAAATTTTCAGATTATCGTGAAGAAACAAAATGGCACACTCAACTTAGAGATGCCTCAATGAATAAAACAAAAGTCTCCGTTCATTACCAAGATGGAAAAGGCAACACAAGTGAGAGAGTACTCTGTCCATTAGGTCTAATGTACTGGGGATCAAGTTGGACACTACTGGCCCACTGTGAGCTGAGAGATGACTATAGAAACTTTCGTCTTGATCGATTTATAGAGATGAAAATGCTAGATGAAAATTTTGTCACAAGTGAGACTATGTGTGTTGATCACTATCTGGAGATTAATAACTGCTGTCTTTGAAATTTAGTATCTTTGCTTGAGAATCTGTCGGGCCCCTTCAATTATTTTATCTATTTCTATTTGAATAAAATTAAAGAGAATATCTGGCCTGATTTGTTCATACCTATGAGAAATTACATCTCTAAATCTTTTCAATCCACTCCAATCAATTGTATCTCTAAAGTTTCTAATCAGGTTATCTTGTCCATTTTCAATTTTACTAATATTTTCACCGATAGCTTGCGCTCGCATTAAAATACCATCAAAAACAAGTCCCTTCTTTTGCAACTCATCTAGAGTGAGGTCAATTGAATACTCTTTTATTCGCTCACAATGCTCTATTACCATCTCTAGATAAATCTTATCAGACTTATATTTTTTAGACATAAATAACGTCCTCTAGAATAGACTCCTTCAAACTTTCATTAAGATGGGCCTTATTAGTAAAGTCAACTTTATGGCCATCCAAGATATGTTCTAAAATTAATGTCATTTCACCTTCTTCTTTAAAGGTGGTATCTCCGCAAAAAAGAATGTCTATATCTGAATCCTCTGCTTGTTCATCTCTAGAGAATGAGCCAAATAATCCAAGTTCTTTTAGATTATACCTTTTCTTAAATATGCTCATAGCTCCTGATAGTGTCTTTAGAACTTCCTCTTTAGAAAGTTGTTTCTTCAACTTGATTTCCGGAGAGGCCACAAGCTTAGCTGGGCCAAGTTCCATACCAAGAAAATTTAAACACTTATTGATATTTTTCATCTTAACTGACATATCGCCTTGTTCAATCTTTCGAATTGTTTTTAGCCCAAGGCCAGTGGCCTTCGCCATTTGCTCCTGATTTAGCCCTGTCTTTAACCTTTCATTCTGAATAGTAGTAGCTAGATAGTTCTTCATAATAACACCCTCTTACATTATACCCTATCGGATATAATCATATCACACTTTAACAATTATATCCAATTGGGTATAACCAAACGAGCTATAAAAAGCCTAACGTATTGAAAATTCATTATTATATTTATATCCATCAATTGCGTTGGAACTATAGCTGAATCCAAAACCTCATCTTTCTAGGTCCATTAGGCATTTCAATTATATCTTCTAGAATGCCCTTGTTATTTTCTATGGTTCTTTGAGAGCCAATATTTCCTTCATCACAGGTAACTAGAACTCTATCAATTTCAGAAATATTGTTGCG
Source organism: Halobacteriovorax sp. HLS (assembly GCF_004006665.1). Taxonomy (NCBI): domain Bacteria; kingdom Pseudomonadati; phylum Bdellovibrionota; class Bacteriovoracia; order Bacteriovoracales; family Halobacteriovoraceae; genus Halobacteriovorax; species Halobacteriovorax sp. HLS. The sequence goes on along the minus strand of NZ_QOCL01000009.1, from coordinate 61,813 downwards.
AATATAATTAAGAGATTCATTGAGAATTGCTGAAGCGTACCCTCTTCTTCTAAATTCTGGAACAACACCATAGCCCACATGTCCGCCAGCTTTTAAAAGAAACTCTGTTAACTCATGCCTAATCGAAGTTCTTCCGACGAGTTCATTTTCTTCATTAAAAACAAATAGGAAAGTACAAGGAACATGATCTTTTGGAATATGCATACCTCTAGAAAACTCCGGCACGATACGAATAAATGTATCAAAGTTTTCTTGAGCAAGAGATTCCCAATAATGAGCAAATGCGAAATCTCCCCAGTCAGCACTATTGGCCTTAATAAACTTTTCTTTATCTTCAGGTGTTAGATGTCTGAGGGTAATCTTTTTCACTTATTTCTCCTTGAACTAAACCTTGAATTTGCTAATTATGCTTGGAGCTATAAAATCACAAAATCAATGAACTCTAAGTGTATGTAATTTTGTATCATTTGTCATAACCTGATAAAGATCAGGAAACTTAAACTGCTTAGTATTTCACAATACTCATATCTTATTATAGTCTCTGCAAAAATATGGAGAGAGTATGCAATCAATAATCTTACTTTTAGGACTACTTAGTTTCAACCTATACGCGCAACAGAGGTTATCAATACCACAAATGGTTGATAACGAGTGTATGAGCTGCCATAAGGACCCAACCATATTTGATGCTCCAATGATCTCAGGTCAAAAAAGAGACTTCCTAGAGTTTGAGCTTTTTAACTTTAGAGACTATCTTCGTGATCACGAGATCATGAACCAAGTCATGGAAAACTTCACTGACACCGAAGTGAAGGAAATCGCTGCGTATGTTTCAAGTCTTTCACTATGTGAGGCACAGGCACAGATAGACCTACCCCCTGATGCGAATGTTAAAAATGGTAAAAAGATATTTAACAAGAATTGTTTTCAGTGTCACAAAAAAGACGGGTCTGGTATCGCTCCTGTAATTCACGGACAGAAAACTGGTTATCTAGAAAATGCAATTAGAAGCTTTCAAACAACTTGGTACGAACCACGTCCAAGTAGAATTAATATGAGAAGCTTTACTGACAAACTTAGTGAACAAGATATTAAGGATGTTGCTGCTTATTTGAATGAGCAGAAGCTTTGTGACTAAATCAAAGGTTTAGAGTTTATCCATCAGCCATTTGTCTAACGAAAACTCTAAACACACCTCTACAGTACTTCCTTCAACTAATGCTTCCTTTTTACGGGTCAAGGCATTTACAGGAAAAAGGTAGGCGTCTGCTTTTGTATCAAACCAAATAGATGTTTTCCAAGTTGTGTTTCCGATTGTAGCTTTAGTTTTTAAACGTCCCCACCCTTCTTCAGAATCTTTATGTACGTTTCGAATTTCCCTTGAGAGCTTCTTTGAGACTGTAATAAAATGCCACGCCCCTTTTCCTTTATCTTTCCAAAGTTTTCCTTTGAAGGAGAAATTAAAAATATCTTTTTTTTCTGGATTCGTATTATTCATATTTTACTCTGATCATTATTTTTCTTTAAAAGCATCTACTAAGAAATCAAAAACATATCTAATTCTTCGATTCGTTTTTAACTCTCTATGCGAAACTATCCAAGTCTCTACAGGAAAGGCGGGGATACTTTTCATAACTTTCTCAACTAAAGGATCTTGCTCTCCTACACTTTCCATCATTACACCAATGCCTGCGCCACTTCTTACAAGTGACCAATGGGCAATATGATTCTCGGAAAGAAACGGAAAATTATCATCTGATAGATTTAGTCCTAATTCTTTTAAACCTTCGATATACTTTGTATTATCAGAGAAGCCTATAAAGTCGGCTGTATTTAAATCTGACTTACGTCGTATTTTCCCATTCCTTTTTAAGTAGTCCTTAGAGGCATATAAATATGCCTTGAGATCTAAACTTTTAACCGCGATCAGATCCGGATGCTTTGGCATAAAGTTCCGAATTGCGATATCAGCTTCACGTCGCCTTAAATCTGATGATTCATTCGTGGCCACAATTTCAATCTTAATTCCAGGCTCTTTCTGTCTAAGTTTTTGCAAAATTGGCGGAAGTAAAAAAACAGAAAAGGCTTCACTAGCTGATATTACGACAGTCCCTTCAATCGAACTAGACTGTCCACTTGCAGCTATGGAGAGACGATTTGCGGCTTCACTCATCTCTTTTACATATTCTATTAGCTTTAAACCACCAGCTGTGATCTCAATGCCTTTACCAACTCTTTCAAAGAGAGTCATACCTAGCTCTTGTTCAAGACCTGAAACTTGTCGCCCAAGTGTTGATTGAGTGACTTTTAACGCTTTTGCTGCAGAAGAAAATGATCCCTCCTCTGCTGCTACAAGAAATGCTCTTGCTCTATTCCAGTCAAAATTTATAGAATTCCAGTCCATATACACCTATGCATTTTTGCATACATAATTAGCAATATTATCTATTTCATATTACTTTACGTTAGTTTAATATTCAATATGTAAGGGGGGTTTATGAGCGATCAATCACATTTTTGGAGTAATACGGCCGATAAGTACTCAAGAAAGCCTGTACCTAATCAAGAAGTCTATGAAAAGAAGCTTAAGCTTACTCAAGAGTTACTTAATTCGGAAATGAAGATATTAGAAATCGGTTGTGGCACTGGAACAACTGCATTAATTCACGCTCCCCTAGTCTCTCAAATTATTGCAACAGACTTCTCAAAGAAAATGATTCAAATTGCAAAACATAAAGCAGTTACACAAAACATAAGCAACATCGAATTCAAAGAAGAATCAGTACAAGAAATGAGCTACTCGAAAAACGAATTTGATGTGATTATGGCCCATAGTATTCTTCATTTAGTTGAAAATAAAGAGGAAGTACTTGCGAAGATTTATCATTACTTAAAGCCTGGAGGATACTTTATAAGTTCTACCGGTTGTGTTGGCGGAGTTTTAAAATTATTTAAGCCTATTTGGTACATAGGATATAAATTAGGAAAACTACCTTTTATCAACTTTTTCACTAAAGAAGACTTTGTTAAAGATGTTACAAACAGTGGTCTAAAGATAGAAGCAAGGTGGGACCCAACCAAAGTGGATATATTTTTAATAGGAGTAAAACCATGAAATTAGATTATTTTGTTTTTGGCACTAACAATATGGAAGAAGCTACAAAGTTCTATGACTTACTTTTTGAAGAAACTGAATTACAGAAAGTCTTATCAACAGATAGAATGACTTTCTGGCAATGCCAAGACTTTGCGTTCGCTTTGGCCACACCATTTAATGAGTTACCTGCAACGAATGGGAACGGAACAATGATAGGTATTAATGTCGGCTCTAAAAATGAAGTTGAGCGCCTATATAAGAAGGCCATCAAATTAGGAGGTAACTGCGAAGGCGAACCTAATCAACGAGGGCCAAAGTACTCGGCCTACATAAGGGACTTAGATAAGAATAAAATTGTTTTTTCTGTTTAGTAAGTCATTAAAATTTACAAAAAATTAACATTTTTTTGCTTTCTAAATATTGACATTTTTTCTGAGAATATTATTATTTTTAATGATGGTATATATACCATCTTCTTTCGATAAGTTAGGTAGTTTGGTTTACGTTGGCAGCAAGGAAGGGCCAATGGTAATAGGCTTCCTTACCAACGAAGCTATTAACTACCTAATAATTTAATTTTGAGCGATCTGTAAAAGAGCAGATATCGCGAAGCTATTTATCAAGGAGGTCTTATGAAGTTACTTTTTAGACACTTTGACAATCACTTCCACGATGGTTTCAGAATTGAAGAAATTGGATTTAAATTGTCAAAAGAATCTAACAATCAAATCAAAAATCGCTTGAGGGAATTAATGCCTAAGACTCCCTCAACTTCATTCACTACGATTACTTTTAGAAAGAGAAATAACGCGATCACAGCTCATTTGGAAATAAGCGCAGCTGGGCAGAAGTTCTCATCAACTGCAAAAGGTAACGACCCTATTAAAGTATTCGATTTAATTGAAGCAGATATAGATAAACAACTAACCCATTGGAAGAAGAATCGTTTCTCAATGAAGTACTTTAATAGTTACGACTCCAAGTACCGTGGTGATCACTTTCACCATAAGGATGTTGCTGTATGAGTATTATAAAGAACTTATACTTCTAAGTTTTTTTAGTTTTAATCAATATTAGAGAGGGCATTTATTAAGAATACATTGATATCATCAATCTTTAAATGCTCTCTCAAGCTATAGATTTAAAGATTTTTCTTCATCTCTATCAAGATTAGAAAATTTGATTAATCCAACTTAACTCTTTTTTATTTCTTGAGATTAAGTAAACCTTCTGTTTACACTGGTAGGGACATCCTAAAATATTAACTATCTCATAATCTGAATTTACAATCATATAGTCTGGGAGATAGGCCAGAGCTTTTCCACTTTTAACTAGTGACTCTAAAGTCTTTAGACTTTGAGTTATATATGGAATTTTTCGTCTAAACTTATCATCTCTCCATCCATCTGCAGATTGGTTGGCCGAAGTTTTACCGAGAATATTATTTTTAGAAACAACAAAGTCATATTCAAGAATTTCTTCTATGGAAATTTCTATATTCCTCTTAACTTTTTTGTATAACGGATGCCCTTTTGATACGACAGTATGAAACTTCACCTCTGCAATTTTCTTATAATCAAAGTCATCTCTGGGCTCTTGTGTGCTTAGACCAAGATTAACCTCACCATCAGCTAATTTTGTTAATAATGAACTATGATTTAACCCAACGAGCTCAATTGAGGAGTTTGGATAAAGATCTTTTATCTTTTGAGCTAATTCAACTCCAAAGTGTGACAGTAGAGTCTCGTTTGCGCCTAATATCGCTTTAAATGAAGCTTCCTGACCTAAGATACTTAATTTAACCTCTGTTTCAAGATTTAGAATCGCACTGGCCTTCTTTGTAAGGAAGTGCCCTTCCTCTGTTAAAGTAATACCTCTGCCTACTCTGTTAAAGAGCTTTACACCGAGCTCTGATTCAAGCCTTGCTATCGCCTTACTAAGAGATCCTGCTGAGACATTTATATTCTCAGATGCTCTTTGGACGTTCTCAGTTTGGGATACTGCTAAAAAATAGCGTAATTCATTCATTTCCATATTGGAAACATATAACTCACATTTGTTTCTTTTGCTAGATGTTTTTTTAATCTATATATCTCTTACAGACTTAAGGAGCAAGAAATGATTAATATAAATAGCGAATTACAAATAAAGAACTCGGTTTTTAAAAATAGAGTTATTGTCCCTCCTATGGCCTCCCAAACGGCCGACGAGCTAGGTTATGTGACCAATGAGACTCTTAATCACTACCATAGGCTAGCAACTTCAGATGCTTCTCTTGTTCTTGTAGAGTATTCCTATGTTTCACTAGACGGAAAAAGTGAACCCAAACAGCTAGGAATAGATTCATATGAGAAAGTCATGGGTCTTAGACAACTATCAAATATGATTAAGCAAACAAGAGTTTTGGCCGGAATTCAATTAGTACATGCTGGAGCGAAGAGCACAAGTGAATTAACTGGAGGAAAGTTAATAGCTCCTAGTCCAATCTCTACTCCCGTAAAAGGACAAGAGCTTGAAATACCACTTCAAGCTACTTTAGCAGATATAGAGAAGCTCAAAAAAGACTTTATCAGGGCAGCTAAAATTGCTGTTCATGCAAACTTTGATGTTATTGAAATTCATGCTGCCCATGGATACGGTATTAATCAATGGCTCTCCCCTATTACAAATCAAAGAACTGATCAGTACGGAGGAACACTTTATAACAGAGCAAGAATTCTTTTTGAAATTGTCAGTGAAATTAGAGCGCTATTTCCTAAGTTAATAATCTCTGTTCGAATTCCAGGTCAAGACCACTTTGAAAATGGGACAACTACTACAGACTCAATACTAATCAGTAAGAAACTTGTTTACCTTGGTGTGGATATTATCAATGTTTCTTCAGGAATTGGTGGATGGCGCAGGCCTAGGGATAGAAGGGGCGAAGGATATTTAGTTGAAGACGCTAGACGAATTCAAAAGCATATCAATGCTCCGGTCATAGGTGTTGGTGGAATAAAAACAAAGAAGTATATAGAAGAAAATTTACAGAATAAATCATTTAGTTTTGCAGCAATTGGAAGAGCAATACTAGAGAACCCAATAATGGGAAAACAATTACTAACAAGGTAGACAGAATGAAAACAATGACAATGCTAACCCTTTTATTAACATTTATGAGTTTAAATATTAACGCTGACACAGATCCAAGGTTTCATATTCAAAAAGTTGTTACAGATTCATATGTAAACGGGGCCTTCAATGATTTAAATACAAATGCCATGAGAAAAGGATTTCATAAAGATTTTGAAATCTATTCAGTAAGTGGAGAAGAAATTGGCAGGTTTTCAATTGATAATTGGATAGCTACAGTAGAAAAGAGAAAAACATCACCTGACTTTGATCCAATTAAATATCAATATGATTATACTTTCTTAAATATTGATGCTGATGGAAATGCTGGTACTGTAAAAATTGAGTTTTCTCAAAATAATAGAGTTGTCTTTACTGATTACTTACTTCTTTTGAAATTTAGAACTGGTTGGAAAATTGTTTCAAAAGTATTCCATAGCAGAAATTAAAGGATAATCTTAGATATTATAACAAGGTAGTGTAATCGCCTTGTTATAATATCAAGGTTTGATTTTATTTTATTAGATCCTCTAATAGCTCTACTATTTTTTTCGTCTTGGTATCGTCAAGTCCATCCGCTTGAGGTGGAGCATATCGTTGATTATCATTGTCATAGTAGTCACCTGAGTGACTAGTATGGGTCCCCTCTAGACTTAGACTTGTTAAAATATTCACACCAATAGTAATATCATTACCAGATGTATTAAATCCTTCTTTAACCATCTTGGTACTAAGAAGTGATCCTGGGTTCACGGCAATTACAGTTATATCCTTATGTTCATTTGCCAAATACCTTGACCACATTGTTATAGCAAGCTTACTTTGAGCATAGGCCTCAAAATCACTCATTTCAACTTTCCCAATCATTGCATCAAAATCAACTGATGACTGGGCCGCAGAAGAGAGATTAATGACCCTTGATCCTTTTAATATTGAAAGGAGTTTCTTAGTTAACAGATATGGGGCAAAAGTATTCACTACATATCTAACATCATGCCCATCTTCAGTTCTCGGACTTGAAGTTTTAAATACACCTGCATTATTGATTAGGACATCAATAGAGTCATACTTCTCCAAAATTGAATCGGCCATATTGCGAACTTCAGTTAATTTTGAAAAGTCCGCCTTGAATGCAGTGACACCTAACTCATCAACGACCTTTTGTAACTTTTCTGAACTTCTTCCATGAACTATTACCTCATGTCCTAAGCTCTTTAGTTTCTTAGCAGTTTCTAGACCAATGCCATCAGTTGCTCCAGTAATTAAAATTTTCTTTCCCATAATTAAAGCCTTGTTATAATTTCTTCTAAGTCTAGTCTAGATTTCGGAAGTTTTGCAGTTCACCGCGAGGCTTACCCAGAAGTGCCACCTAGAGTCGAATATAGTCTGACTGAAAAAGGAAGAACTCTATCTCCTATCTTAAAAAGTTTAAGAAAGAGGGGAGAAGAGTATGCAGTGGATATTTTGAAGAATAAGTAAATTAGTGAAAGTATTAAATCATACCTTCTACAGTTAGAAAGCTTATCGTCTACTTGAAGAGATAAAGATAAATTCATTAACTTCAGGCCATCCCTCAAATCCATCGGCCCTATAACCTCTTAGCCAGAGAGTGTCTTCAATATTTCTGAGATAGAATCCATTTGGATAATTCTCATCAAGCTCTGGTTTTACAGAGGCAACCGTCAAATAAGCTCTTTCATTTTGATCTAGGTAGTCTAGTCTTAAAAAAGCAGCAAGATACAGAGGACAAAACTCAAGACCTAACTCAGAAATACGATTTGAAAACTCATCAGGAGTACAAGTCTCTTTTAGTCCTAGATCAGAAAGAGTTGTCATTACAAGTTTTACAACTTCAATCGTTTCAGAAGGAGTAAAATGAGGGTGCTCAAATAAAGTATTTGCGTAATCGTTAAACTGAATCCCTTCTGCAGATAAGCGCTGTAGAAGCTCATCTTTATTCAGTCCACCTATTGTTAGTTCTTTGAAAATTTTGAATTCTTTGGTTTGGTTAAGATTTTTCATAGTGTCTATACTTTAACTAGCGAGGTTTAGGATGTAAATAAAATACAAAGAGTAGATAATAGTCTTCTCTGCATTAAAAATAGAATATTTTACAAAAGATATTTTCTAAAGGTGAACCTTTTCGAGGCTATTTTTTCTCAAATTGTAACTAACACGAAAATATAATTTAAACCAACTATATGCTATCTTACAAAATAAAACCAAAGAGCGGCCTTGACGACCTTACCAGGTCCATCAATGCTTTTGTCGACATCATCCATATCTGCGATTTTACGAGAACCTGTACCTTCACGAATTTTATCACCACTGACATTAAAAAGAGTTCGAGACCCCGTACCTTCTCGAACTTTATCCCCACTAATATTAAGCACTGTTCTCGAACCTGTTCCCTCTCGAATACGATCACCACTAACATTGGCAATTGTACGACCGCCGTCTTTTAATTTTGTACCGTCAAATTTTAGCTTCGCCATTAAGCAGCCTTCTTTCTATAAGATTTTTTAAATAATTCTAATTCTTCAGGACTTTCCGCTAATAAAATAAAGCTCGGGACATATTGTTCAAGGGTGTACTTCGCTACCGCTTCCTCTAGCTCAGCCTCAGAAGGAGAAAGGATTACTCCGGCTTTTCCCCCTTTCATACTCGTAAAATATAAGCCGACGAGACCTATCCCCTGTCTAGAGTAGCTAGCTTGATAATCATAATAGTCCTTTGGATCGTGTCCTATCGAACCCGAAGTATCTGAAAAAGGAACAATATAAAGTTCCTTATCTTCTGTTTTTAGCAATCTCTTATAAACATTCAGAATTTCATCTTGGGCCACAGACTGGCTAAATACATTGGAAAAGAGAGATTCTTTACTAATGATCTCAACATCAGAGTACTCTCCAAAGAGATGCTTATTCGACTTACAAAATACTTCACAGACAATTCTAGACTTCGAATTATGCTGTCTAACGAGTCCCCTAATCGTTTTCATAGTAAAGAGAATCTTCGCATCTCTAGCGTTAGCAGAACTATAGTTGTCTCCAAGATCTCCAGAGATATTGTCATCATAAACAATGACAATTTTTTCGGCATTCCAAATATTGAGTCGTTCTAACTCATCTCTTGATGAGTAGTCAGTGTTTACATATTCAAATAGTGGATTGTTAAAAATATCAGCTCCACCTGGAACATTTTCAAAAAGTTTTCTTACCTGTGACTTATCTGATGCTGTAACTAATACAACTCTTTGCTTGTTTGCAGAAACGATATGCTCGGCTACACTCGGGATTAAATGATTCCAGCCAATAATTACAAAATCACCTTTTTTAATAGTTGTCATACCAACACCTTTATCTATAATTTCAAAAATTCCACTATATAAATTAGAAAAGACACCAATAATGGAAGCGTAAACAAAAAGTCCAAATGTCGAACCAACCAAAGAGACTCCCTTCAGTAGCATTGAATTACTTTCACTATAGGAAGAGCCATATGGATCAATGAAAATATTTAGCCCCCAATTGATCGAAGCTCTTACAGAAGGGATTAAGTCGGAATAAACTGAATACTCATAATGAATAAAAGAAAAAACACTTCCAAAAATAAATAGAATCGCAAAGTTTGCTCCAAAAACCAAACTTTGACCATAGAGCTTGTATCTAAAAAAATTCAGCACATAGTTAAACATCCTCTTATTCTTAGAAAAGACTCGCGTCAACCTTAATAGTTTTAAAGCACGTAATGCTCTCAAGGCCTTAAGATCAATTTGTTGCGTCCCTATAATAAGACTAATTACATCAGGTACTAGCGCTATAAAATCAACAAAGGTAAACGGAATGCTAAAGAGACCACCAAAGGCAATTTTGGAATTTTCAAATTTCTCTCTTGCGTAAACGATAATTTTTAACAAGAAATCAAATGCGAAAATTCCAAAGACTCCGTAATCAAAGTACTCATGAGTAAATTTCTTACCAAAAGAAAAATCAAAGACACTCTCAAGCCCTGTAACCAAAGCGAGAATAGATAAGAATGCTGTATAATAGACATTGTTCTCTAGAAATGACTGTATTTTGTCTGATTTTTTCACCCTTATTTATCGGAGCTTATATAGATTTTCTTTATGATCAAAGACTCTTAAAGTATTTTTTTTTCGACTATCTATGGATAATAATCAATAACCATAAGTTTCTGACTTTTTCGCCATAAAGCTCAACATTTAGTCTAAAACAGGTTGGGCCCTACTCTCCAGAAGATATTAAGAATTTTAGGAATATACTGCTTAATAGTCTTAACAACAAAATAGGAGACTTTATGAAAAAACCACAGCTTGATTCTTAAACACAACTGGTTATAACAATGAAACTTAGATAGACTACGTACTTAGTAAAATTTAAGAATAGTACGGCCCTTTGGTTCCAAGTACACTTCCTTCATAATAAGAACCAGAAGCAATGATAGTTACTTCTAATTACTAGAACGAACTACAGTAAGATCAAATCCAATCAAAAAAGGATAAATAATAAGCCATATAGCTGAGAGTAAAATACTCCAGGAGCTATTTGGGGCAAGACCTAATTCATTAATAATTACACAACATAGAAGAGGTCCAATCCACTTAAGACGTGAGATTCTTGAAATGCTGATTTTCTTTGAGCAGTCTTTGCACTTATACTTATTTGAAAAGAAGACCTTGTTCAACGAGACCTTACTTTTGCAATTTGGGCAGATGCATTTCATATTGAGTTATCCTCTATGTTAACTCTTTATCATGTTGATTAACTTTAGAGTTTAGTATTTATTCGTATGAATGCAGAGTACTCCCCGTCTGAAATTGCCTCTAAATCTATGGCCCTTTCCAAAACGTTTACAACTTACAAATTGTATTGCTTGGTCTGATTTATTTTATAATTACTAAATTGTGTAGGCAATAAAAATAAATTTCTTCTTTAAGTCTATTCACTTCAATTACTCTTAAGATATGGGTTCATTCTTAGAATTATTACCGTAGCTTAATAACCCATTGAAACATTCTTCACTTCTTCCTCACTTAACAAAGTAAGTAATTAAATTGTTACTTCTTTAATTGACACAACAGGTCTTCTCAATTTTTTTCACCATTAATTGATATGTTTTTGTATTTTTTGGTATTTTGGGGTTCTTTCGGGTGCAGCAGGCTTTATTAAATAATGATCTCTTTTATGATAAATCCACTTCCTTATAGCAATCTCGATAATCTCATTATTGTGATGATCAAGGCCTGTTGTCTCAGTGTCTAATATAGTACAAAATCCCATATCTGAATTCATTTCAACTTCTTTTTCAAATAAGCTTGCAGATAACTCAGTGAATTCATAGATCGTGATGCTTCGATCATCGTTATATATTTTATCAACAAAAAAGTTATTCATAGAAGAACTCCTAGTTCAACTTAATAGTTATTTAATGAATAATGGTAGTAAGTTTTTAATTTCATCTTGCAGATGAGTTAAATGCTCTTTCTCTTTAATATAATTAAGAGATATTTCTACATAATCTTTCCAAGTAACTGTGTTCATCTTAGAATAAGGAAATTTTCTTTTTTGAAGTACGTCTTTACTGAAATTATTTATTTTTTCATTCATAAACATATCATTATCTAACAATGGAGAGATAATATTCTCTATCGTTGAGTAATTCCCAACGACATCTTTTTTCCCTTTATTCACAAATGAATCATCACTTATACTAACATGAGCGAACTCCGTTTTTCTCGTTGACCAATCCCACTTATCATAAGTATATATATCATTCTCAATATTTTCAGAAGGATGGAACAAAATTATTCTCAATTTCATACAAGGATCAATGGACTTTAAAAAGATTGATAGATTTTGATATTTTAAAAACTGTTCAAAGCTAAACTTGTGAGCAGACGAACCTAGTGATACTTTCTGTTCCCCAATAATAAAAACATTATTTATCTCATCATACATTGAGAAATCAGGATTACCAAGAATCCTCTTAAGGCTGCTATCTGAAGGAAATAATAAATTTGTTAAAGATAAAGTCGAGAAAAGTTCTTCTCCTAGTAGCTTATTGAAGATTTGAGCATTATCTTTTGGAGGGATAGCCATGCATAGATTGTGAAATGAAAAATTAACACCCTCCTCTGTTGATGCCCATACATCTTGTCTTAGATCTGAGGAAAAACTATATTCACTCTTATGTTCATCGTAAATCTTTACTGTTTTATCATTCCACCTTTTTCTTTTCCACCAAAGATCCTCCATAACATTAAATTGAAATTCTGTTATTTTTGCCTTTGAAAAGGATAATTTATATCTTTCTAAATTCTTATTACTCATTTTGCTCCTTAACTCATGTAACATCTTTAAATCTACATATTTGTCATTAATCCAATTGTTTTTACAATCACTTCCTGTAACTACAGCCCTCCCCTTTTTCCTAACAAGGGCCTATAGTGCTTAGATATTGTATCTTCAATAATTTGTGAAGAATCGTTAGAAGCATTGGCCAAAGATATTATTTCTAACGTCAACTCCAATTCTTTTTTGTAAACTTTTCTTAAATGCAATGAATAAGTACTATTTCCTTTTCCTAATCCAAAATGATTTCTTAACCGTGCTGAAATGTTTTGAGACGAACCAACATAAAGAGACTTTGTTTTAAAATATTCTTTAGGCACAAGACTTGTACTACAACCAGACTTCTTTTTTAATTTGTCCTCTTTATACACTTTATAAACATCAACAGAGTCCTTCATTTTTATAAACCCGAAAATGTAAACGACTGTTATATTTTTAGGAAACTTGAGTTTTGTTTCTTTAATCAGCCCTTCTAACTTAGAAAGGTTGGTAATTTTAAAACGATAGGACTCAGAAATTGAAGCATTAACCTTCATTACATCATTTTTCAAATTGTCGAGTTCAAGACAAACAGTCTTTTTTATATCTTCAATATTCATTATCCTTCCTCAAACAGGTACAGGCACTCACCTACAACATTTTTATCAACTTTACTTTCTAGGGCCTTAACATACATATCAACTTGTTTCTTATAATGAGCTTTAATTTCTTCTTTCTTTGTTTTTAATAAGTCAGATTTAAAATCAATAACTCTAATTTTCTCTTCATTTTCAACTATCAAATCAATTATACCGTGGTATTTATCCTCTGATGAAAATGGCAATTCCGTATAGATCGCATCAGCACTTATAATATCAGTTGCGAGACTCGACTTTAAAAAGTCTTTTGAAACAGCTTTAAGGTTTTCTATATATTCATTCTCAAGTTTTATACCAAATTGATCATACAACTTGCTGATTAAAAGATTCGTATCAATTTCAATATTTTTCTGGGTATAAATTATGCTACAAAGATACTCCATTACCAAATGAGTAAAAGTACCAAAGGCCTGTCCATTTTTCCTTCCCTCAATTCCCATAAAGAGTTCACTATCCTCAATAAGAGTAGATACTGACTTAGAAGAGTTCTCAGTATTAATTAATGATTTAAGAACTTCCTTTTTGTAAACAGGAGCCTTATTAGAACATTCAATTTCGTGATGTATCTCTCTCGTTTCATATTCTTTACTATGCTTATTAAAATCAAGTTCAATGGTTTCTTTGAACTCTGGAGCGACATCTAATAATGTAGAGATAAATTGAGTATTTTCACCATCTTCTTTTGATATCAATATAAATTGCTCTTCAGCACGAGTTACGCCTACATAAAGAACTCTCTTTTCCTCTTCCTCTCTTCGTACTCCTTCTTTATTATAATATTCCTGCAATTGTGTTAGCTCTAGTCCATCTGCCAATTTAGAGCTTAAAAAAGGAGAATCAATAAGGATTTCTCCCTTGTGCCTATCCACATATTGTCTATCTTCAAATGGCTTTGATTCAAAAGCTGACATAATAACAACTTTAGATTCTAAGCCTTTTGACGAGTGAATAGTCATAAGAGTAACTGCATTAGCTTTTTTGGTTTGAAGATTAACACTTTCATCACTAACTTTTACCGCAGAGAAATATGAATCATTAACCGCCTTTTCAAACAGATTATGAAACGTTCTCTTGAGATCATAGTTATTCGCAACAAGTTCAGTTTTAGCAAGACTGCATAAGTTCTCAATAAACTGTAAGTAAAGATCATCTTCTGACTCAATAGCAAGAGAAGTAAATCCTGCTATATTACATAACTCTCTAAACTTGTCTTCAAAACTCCAATCCTTTTCTAGTACAATATTTAAACTTTCCTCACTTATATTGAGTAAATCGGACTCTAGAACACAGAATCTGTAGAATTTACCATTTTGGCCCTTCGGAAAGGCACTAAGGGCCAATAAGTTTAATAGTTCTATGACTTCATTTCTTTTTAAGAAGTTCTTACTCTTTGTATTTAAAACTGGAATATTTAATTCCTTAAGTGCTTTTTCATAGGCTTCCATTGATGTTCCACTTCTAAATAAGATTAGAAAATCTCCAGGAGTCAAACCTTGCTCATCCATCATCACCTTAACTTGACTTGCAACCATATATGCTTCTCTTGGACGAAGAACTCCCTTGTTGGGACGTTCCCTAAAAGGTAGTTCAGCCTCCTCATCAAGAAGATAATTTAACTTCCAATGCTCTGTTGTAAATGGTAGGTCTTTTTTCTTTTCACATTTTTCCATTGGAGTATAGTCAACACTCACATCCTTGCGTTCTTCAGATCTTATAAGAATCTTTTCAAAATTTGCATTTATGAAGTCTAAAAGTCCACCAGAACTTCTAAAATTAGATGTTAGCTCAAGTACTTCACCATTTCCCATATCCGATATTCTATCCATGACTTCGAGATATACAGAAATATCAGCACGGCTAAAACCATAAATACTCTGTTTGGGATCTCCTACAAAGAATAATTTATCTGTATTTTTACCAGCTAAATGAAAAGCAATATCCGCTTGCATTGGATCACTATCTTGAAACTCATCAATAATCACGATATCAAAACGTTCTTGAATCAACTTTCTCAAATGATCATCTGAGTCTAGTTTCTTTTTTACGAGGTATAAACAGTCAAAGAAGTCTATGAAGCCATAAAGCGCTTTATAATCCTCTACAACACTCTCAAAGTACGGATACACTTCAAGTGCATCATTGTAATATTGAATCTTAATGACACTCTCTATATAAGCACTATCAGCTTTAACTAGTTTTGCACATGCCTTTAAGTCTTTTAGGATTTGAGGATCTTTATAAGCACCTTGTGCACCGACCCCCTTAATCAACCCAATCCTGTTATCACAGATATACTCTACAAATTGCTCTTCAGTTTTTGAGTTTATAATATTAATAAGAGACTCTTGCATGTAAACATACATTTTATCAGTCTCTTTACCTGATTTTATATTCGCATATAGATCTTTTACTAAATTATAATACTCTCCAATACTTTGTGTGATACCTTTCTCTAGAGTATCTATATCTTTTAAAGAGCTATTATCTATCTTGATTGGGCTTAAATCTCTATTCTGATAAAGGGAAAGAAATGCTTGCTTAAGACTATCTGGAGTATTTGAATCATAAAGATTTAAAAAAGTATCCATTTGTGAAGCAAATAACTTTCTTGATTCACTCTCTTGGTTATTACTATCTTGCAACATAAGGTCAAAGCAGTTCTCAAGCATAATTTCAGTTGTCTTTTCATCTGCTAACTCAAGCTCTGGATCTATACAAAATTCTATAGGATACTCTTTGAGTAGATCGTAACAGAAAGCATGAAAAGTTGATATTTTAGAATCTGTTAGCTTCGCTAGTGCATCTTCAACATTTGGAAGCTGTAAATTACTCTCCATTATTTCCCGAATTCGAGTCATCAATTCATTCGCTGCCTTTGTTGTATATGTAATGATGACCATTCTCTCAGGCGATAATTCGGCTTTGGAAACAAGATTTAATACACGGTCTTTAATTGAGCTCGTTTTTCCTGCTCCTGCACCAGCCTTTACAAATTGTGCACATTTCAAGTCATCAATTGTGTTGTTTCCAGTTATCTTATCTCTAGTCTCTTGATCTTTTGGTTGTTTAATAGTCGCCATTAGTCCTCCATAACTGCGTTTTTAAGGTTAACTAATTGCTCAAAGTCTATGCGCTCTCTTTTTTCTTGCTTTCCGGCACATATTTGTTTGTAATCACAATAATAACATTGAGTAGAGTTTTTAAAGTATTTGCCTGTACTTGCTTCAGATATGTATGTTTTTAATATATTTTCAAATTTCTTTTCTGGTGTCTGGCCATCATGATAGACTTTCGTCCAGTCACCTCGATCGGATGTAAAGTAATACCCGGCCTCAATAGACTTAATATCTTTTGAAAACTCCGACTCAAGCAACGCTTTTGTATAAAGAGCATGCTGAAAGTATACTTTGTAGGGATCTCTAAGCTTTTTCCCCTCAATTACAAAAAGATATTGCTTCTCTGATTTAAAGGGGTTTTTTCCAGTTTTGTAATCAACAACTCTATAGTTTCCTTTTCCATCTGTGTCTACTCTATCAATTAGACCATCGAATAGAAGCTCTACACCATCAAGAACCCATTTAAAATTAAATTCATATTCGTGCGCTATTGGATAAAAAGAATCATTCTTTTCAATTTCTTGAGCTAAGAATGTTACAAGATTTTCGCTCATCTCAGTTAGCTCTTCTTGTCTGACATACTCAGGAACATCTAAATTATATTCCCTGAAAGTCACCTCTTTGTTCAGTTTTGAATCAAGAGCACCTTCAATTGCCTTCTTTATATCAGCATCTTTGATATTTCCAAGATATTCAGAATAAAGGCCATCATCTACACAAAAAGGCTTAAGTAAGTTCTCGTACGCTTTGTGAAGAAAAGTCCCCCGAGACATCGCATCAAGCCAATAGGATTTATCTACTTCCTCTAATTCTGGAGGATAGACCTTCAGGTTAGACCTAAGATTAAAGCGATAAGGACAGTGATAAAAGTTCTCTAATGATGATGCAGACAAATCTTTCTTAAAGTTATCGCTCACACCAAAATCAATATCTTCAACTTCTTTAGAATACAATTTACTAGCTTGATTATTAATACTGGTCATTAGACCTTCATTAGAAAGAGTATTTAAAAAGACTCCCTGCTCTTTAAGGTCTGTTACATATTGTTCCTTAACATTACAAAGATCGTAAATGTTTTCAATTTTGATCTCTTTTCCTTGCGCTTTTAGAACCTTATTAAAAAAGGTTGAAGGAACTTTTAATTTACCCGTTTCTAAGTTATGACTCTCATATGTTAAAAGTTGTTGACCGGACGAGTTTTTAATTAATGTTCCAAGCATATCTTCAACTCTATAAGCATCGACAATGAGTATTGCATCTGTAGATTTGTTTATTAAATCTCGCTCATTCTTTTTTAGCAAAGGATCAATCTTTTGTCGTTTGGGATAATTTCCATGTTCTAGTCCTAATACCGCTATATTTTCACAGCTAAGGGCATAGCAATCATCAAGAGAACAAAGAGTTAGCCCTGTTTGATCTAAATCAAGATCAATGCTTGTGAAATTCAGGTCTGATACTTCTTTAGATAAAATTTCATATGCATCAATTGGAATTTTGAGATCAAGATATATATTGCTGGCCAATTTAAGATCAGAGACAATATTAAGTACTAGCTTATAGAAAACTCTAAATAATTCAGTCTGTTCTTTTTCTTCGCTTCTCATTCTGACAAGAGATTCAACTATATTTAAAAATATATCTTGTTCTTTATTATTCTTGTTCTGTGTTGCTAATGTTGTCATAAATGATTCAAAGAACGAAAAGTTTGAGCACTTAAGCCCTCTCTCAAGGTACACTGGCATTTCTTCTTTAAGCTTATATAGCTCATTTGCATACAAATCATAATTTAAGGCAACAAGCTTCGTGTTATCACTCGTAAATTTATTTTCATGCATCCAACGAAAAGTGTTTCTTATACTACTATTGGCCGTTATTGAGCTTGAACAACTAACTTTTGACAAATCGGCATCGATCTCTTTTGAAGAAAAGCGAGTGATCGAAATTTTCTCTTCTAACAATTCGATCAGTACTTTCTCATAACCAACAACTTCAACATCATCTAAAAATGTAATTCTTATATCTCGTAGTAAAGAATCATATTTCCCTATCTTCAAACGTTCTAATACAGAAAAAAACACTTTCGAATAGTCAGCTAAATCTTCGCTTCGATATAGAGTGTATAACTCAATCAGAGATGACGATTTGTGTGGATCTTCAAGCTTTAAATTATCAATACTTGTTCCATCTAAACTCAACCTTAACTCTTCAAGAGCATTAAGAATAAGTCCTCTGTTTCCGCGTATTTTCATAGCTTCATGAAAATAATTATCAGCTTTTAATTTCTGGTGAATTTCACATAATTTTAAATCTAATTCGTGATGATTTAAGTATTCGACATCGGTGTTCTCTAAAAAAAATGAGGGATGGTTATAAAGCTCCTCCACTAAACTACGAAGCGTGCATGGTATATATCCAATATTAGATATTTCTCTACAGTACCTTTTTGACATTAATTCACTCGAACTAACTATATAAGTCTTCACAATCATAAAACCCTCAAATAGAATGCTCTACGAATTAAATTCGCATCTAAACTATTATTTTTATTAAAACTAAACTTATCTTCTTTTCGGAACTCTCGTCATAATATATAGAAAATTCTAATAGGAATCTCACATTTCAACAGAGATAATCAAAGTTCTTTTCAAGTTCATCTAAAGGAAAATCAAAATCACCGACCAATTCACTCAAATCAATACACTCTCTACTGCTTTCCAGCCCAAATAATCGTAATAATGACTTATCAAAGACCTTAACAGTAGAAACTATTCTCTCACTTTCAAGATCGAAAATACTTCGAATTTTCAAAGCTTCATCTTTGTTAAACGGATGGCCCTCTGCTTCTAGATATTCTTGAGGATCTTGAACGTAACAACGAAGTTTCCAAACTTGCCCTTCAATCAACCCTACAGGCTCACTACCAAGAGCATTGATATAGTTCTGCCTAACTCTAATTAAATTATTAAATATTAAAGTAGAGTTCGTTTTTTCAGCAGTCTCAATCTTAAGATTAAATAGCTGAAACTTATCATTACTCTTCTGGACAACCTCATCTAAGAACTTAAAATTGAGCCCTATCCCTTCAGCAAGAGATACTGCTGCTTTTTTATATAATGCACCTTCGGAATAATAGTCAGTTTTATAATACAAAAATAATGTAACAAAATCAGAGAGTGTAAAGTTATGCTCCTTGGACACAAATTCAATATCAAAATATGTACTTATGAAAGTTACCCTTTCCTCTTCTTCTGAATATATGTGTCGATTACTTGATTTA
This sequence comes from Halobacteriovorax sp. HLS, assembly GCF_004006665.1. NCBI lineage: Bacteria > Pseudomonadati > Bdellovibrionota > Bacteriovoracia > Bacteriovoracales > Halobacteriovoraceae > Halobacteriovorax > Halobacteriovorax sp. HLS. The sequence continues at coordinate 42,200 of NZ_QOCL01000009.1, read as the reverse complement.
ATTTCCACGTCTCTTCCCCTTCTGAAAACCTTAGTTACTTAATAATATTAGGTTCTATTTGTGATAATCAGTGTCACAAAAGAGAAGTACTAACCTACTAATATTAAAAGAGGGATTGATTCTTCCGATAAAGAGAAGAATGAAAATAGGGCTCCTTACTTTTGATAAATGAATAAAACTTTGTGTAGTCATTCTTATTATCAAGAATGTGCTAAGGAATTAACCACAACGCAGTCAACAGTTGACCTGACGGGCAAACATAGTCATTTTTTTCATAAACTCCTAACTTTAAAAGTTTTTCTGAAATAAGAAAGTTTACACATACCAACCTCACCTTTACGATTTTTAGCAATAATTATCTCTGCAACATCAGGCTCTCTTGTATCAGGGTGGTAATAATCATCACGATATAAAAGCATTACAACATCTGCCTTATATTCAATCTCGCCACATCCCTTTAAATTCACTAACTGTGGCCTTTTATATTGTTGTCTCTCAAGCCTCCTATCTAATTGAGATAATACAAAAACAGGACAACCTAGTTTTACAGAGATTCTTTTTAGAGTCTTCATAATGATTCTATAAGATTCTTCTATTGAATGATCTGCCCTTATGTTTATACTTTGTATATCATCAATAAAAATAGCTCCTAAATCTGAATCAAAATATTCATTGCAGATGTCTTGTATTATATCAATTGTTAGATCATCAGAATCCTCAAAGTTTATATTCAACTTCTTCATTTCATTCATTGACACAATAACTCTATCTAGAGATTTCCTATCCATTTTGTTACCACGAACAAGTTTATGCAGTGGTATATTTGCCTCTGCAGCTAATTGCTTTGAAACCAGATCATCTGCCGGTTCGTTTAGAGAGAAATATAGAATCTTTTTGCTGTACTTCTTACATATATTTAATGATAAATTTAGAGCAAGACTTGTTTTTCCCATTGCTGGACGTCCACCTATAACAATCACTTCTCCTTCGCCAAGTCCATTGCCCTCAAAAAAATCATCTAAAATTCTATATCCAGTTGAAAATTTTATTTTATTTCTATGAAGATAGTCATCATCTATGTAAAAATCTAATCTTTTCATTTTATCTCCACTTTTTTATTTAACAATTCAATTAATACATTTCTATACCTCTCTCCTTCATAACCTTCGTACTCACTAGAGTTTCGATTCCCTTTAAATTGACCAATCCTATACCCCAATGAAGAAGGAAGGAGTTCTACTGTATATGCTAATTTATTTTTATATTTTAGATTTATAATTTGGCATGTCTTATTTACGACCGGCTCAATAAATGATCCTACACAATGTTTTAAAGTTGCACCTGTTATAAGTAAGTCTTCACCCGTCTTAGGAACAGAAATAGTATATTCATACAGGTTTTCTCCATCTAAATTCTCAATATCTTGATTTAAAGATATGCTCCGTAGCTGATTGTTTGTTATTTCATAAGATTTTGGTAATAACTTTGTATGAATATCATAGAAAGATATTGGTTTTCTTCCAATACACTCTTTCACAATTTCCTTGTAGTCATCGCCTTCAACATTTCTGATCATATTTATAATTCTAAGTGAATCAGTAAAATTCTCATCTTCACATGTTAAAAGAACTCTGAACACTCTAGTTAATTTATAATTACTAACAAGCCAATCAAGACTAACCTCTGGCTGTTTTAATTTAGTTATGATATTTTCATCAATTGCTTGCCTGTGATTTAGTACCAATACGTTATCTATGAATTGATGTATATCAACAAGAAGACTTAAAATATAAATATTGTTAAGTAAATTTGTTCCGAACTTATCAAAGGCAGCACCAACTCTCTTTCGATATCGTTCGAACTGTCCACTTCCAAATATTACTTCTAAAATTTCATCATATGACTTATCTATTAATGGTGCATATAAAACCGTCAAAGAAAGAACATTATCATTCTCGATAAAGAATGGGATTGACTCTTTCATAAAATAAAATTTTTTCGTTACAGCTTCTTCTTTAAATAAAGCTTTTGCTAAAACTGGCATTTTTCTTTTTACGGAAAATGAATACGCTCTCACAATAGATTCATCTTTAAAACCTATTGCATGAATATAAGCAAGAATCTCTTTTTCTGTTAGGGAAAGGTCAAAGACATTTAGTAATAATGTTTCTCTGACATGGCTAATTGACATTCTTCCTCCTTCCTTTCTTCACAGGTTTAATTTCAAATGCATCTATTAATTCGTTTTTATTAATCGTCTTCAGGTCACTCTTTGAACAAAATCTTGAGCATCCTCCACGATCAATCTTCCCCATATTTATAATGTAGTCGCCAACCACTAACTTCTTATTACACCATTCAAGAAAAGGCTCATAACAGTGCTCAATGTACATATCTTTTCTGTTAAGATAATACTTTTTATAATCTCCTTCACAGAGGCCACAGGAGTAACCACGAGAACTTTTCTGCTCAAGAAGATCAAAGTCGGCTACCCAATCCCAAGGATAATTAATCTTCTGTGAAACTAAATTTGTCCACATTGAAAACTCATGTCCTTTCTGAATCCTTAAAAAAACAATATTTCCAAGACCATGAAACTTTACTTTAAAAGAATTCTTTTTGACCTCTGTTATATAAGGAACAAAGTTAAACCGTGAACGATTTCCCCTAAGCCAATATTTAAAATTTTTATAAAAGAAACAACGATTCATGTTTATTCTCTACCCAAGTACTTCTTCAACAGTTCTTTCTAAAGTTTTTACAACATCTTTACCTTTGTCCATGACTTCAGCTTCTTGCTCTTTAAGCCATTTAAAAAATGAGCCCCGTTCTCTTTCTGTGATTACATCTAATACAAGTATTTTATCCTTTATCTTTTTCGAATCCATTTTTTTCTCCCTTTGACTACTCTAATGAACGTGGCACCTATCCCCATATGCTTGCACTTATGTATAGAGCTATAGCATCAGCTCTCATAAATTATAACTTGAGATATTTCTTTCCTGCTTCTAATAGATCGTCGATACTCGTTTCAGTATCATATCCAATTATATCATTTGAAAGCTCCAATATTTCTCGGGTCTCTTCCTGTACATTAAATATAGATTTTTCATTTAAATTCAGAAGCCAGAACAGATATTCATCGAATCTAATATTTTCATCTAAAATCAAACTTATACACCTAAAGCTTTCTTTTATATTACCCTTTTCAAAAAAAACATCTGCAACATCACATAGTATTTGGCCCTGCGTTCTTGGAATCATCTCTAATGCTTTTAATGTTTTTTTGATTATCATACGTGATTTTAGATCATTGTTTTCAAAATATGGAACAAGGAGCGTTGAAAGACAATCAAGGTCTTCTGAGTGCCCCAATAAGATACACTTCTCTATTCCTTTAATTGCAATATCAATATGGCCAAACTTAAGGCCTAGCTCAGTTGGAGTTGTTGTCCACAGGTAATATTGATGACTATAACGAGTGGGTAAAGGTAAGTTTAAGACATCCAAATATATTCCTAAAATTTGTTTTGCATATTGTGAATTACGATCTTGCAAAAATAAAGTCTCGCAAACTTCTCCTATTAGAGTAAATCTACAATCATCATTGTAGCGATAGGAGATTGCATCAAGAAAAACATCCTCAACAATTGATTCAAGATACTCTCCATTAGTTGCATTCGTAATTATTTGATCCCAACCCTTATTTTTCTTAGAGGAAATATCAGGAAAAACTTTAATAATATTTTCTTTTAAAATCTTGTGTAATAATTCTTCATTTGCATAACTTTTAGGATAGCTTTCTTTTAAAGTACAATGATTAAAAAAATGATAAAATAAATTATTGCTACCACATCTAGCTTTACGATCAATATAGGAGAAATCTTGTTTTAGTAGCTTCATTTCTTCATGATGGATTGTGTTTCCCTCATCTGGAAAAACAACCTCTTGAAAATACCTTAAAAGTAGCGAACACTTCCTAGCTTCTTCAATTTTATTTCGCTCAATGTAGCTTTGTACTACACACAGCAACAAGTCCCAATTGCCACTACCTAAGAAATTAGTTTTACGTGACAACATATTCTGCAAAACATACTGAGGTACCATATCATAAGTTAAAACTTTCATTATACTGGCTCCTCACCTTCGATAATTTTAAATTTCGTTCTTTTAGGTATATCAAAGACATAAATAACCTGATCAATAGAATTTAAACCTCTTTTACTAGGAGCATTTAAAATTTCTTTTCTCACTCCAACTTCTGTATAGCACTCATAAAATGCTATACAATCAGATTTAGCTAATACTTCATTACACCATTCTAAAAAAGGGCTATAACAATGATCGATCATTAGATCAGATCGGGATTTATAATATTCACGATGGCGATCAGGCAAAATACTGCAAAACTCACAAAAGTATTTTCCATTATCCTCCCTCCATACAGAAGTATCAAAAGACTCGACCCAATCGATCAAAGCACCTTCATATTGATAACGATCAGAATAATGTTTTTCATAATGCATCTTAACCAATTCTGACTTGAAATAACTCCAAATAGAAAATTCACCCCACCTATCGACTTTCAAGTAAATTAAGCCTTTACAGCCTCTAAAGTAAACTCTGAACTGATCTTTTCTTACATGAGCAATGTATGGTTCAACTAAGAACTTTGATCGATTTCTTTTTAACCAGTATTTAAAATCTCTATAAAAAAATGACTTATTCATATTACTACTCCATATTTCGCAATTGCTTCGATTCCTTAAACATATAAACATTTTTTCTCAAGTTCTTCTCTATTATGACCGATAGTTGTGACAAGGAGTGTCGCGAACAACTGCTTATAACTAACTTAAATTATGGATAAAATCACTAAACAAAGACGCCAAGAGCTTATATTTCAAATTTTAAAGGGCAGAGCTATTGATGATGGCCTTACTGCTAATGAAGTACATAAACGCCTTAAAAACGAAGGCCTGGCCATTGATTTACGGACTGTAAGAAGAGACTTAACAGCCCTAACATCAAGTCATGGACTCTGCTCTGATGAGCTTCGACCAGAAAGGTACTATCCGTCTTCTGATTATCAACTTAAGTATGAACTTCATTTAAATGAAAATACATTGCAGGTTCTTCTAATTGCTTTAAACAGCTTGAAGTTTACTTCTCATGATTACTTTAAAAACTTTGCGACTGAAACAGAAACAACGATATTCAACTCACTTGATTCAAGTTTAGCTAATTCTCTGAGGCAGTCGAAGGGAAAATACTTCTTCGACTATAGTACAGCCGGAAAGCCTGCCAGTACAAATACAAAAGACTTTGAAAAGATAATGATTGCTATTCGTGAGAATAAAATAATTACTTGCAACAATGACTCCCCTTATAAGTCTGATGAGTATAATAAGAAAAGAAGGAGATTTGCTCCTTACATATTTATTCTAACTTCAGGAATTCCTTATTTAATTGTCCAAGATCAAAGTGACTTTACCTTTAAAAAGCTTAGGGCCACTAGAGTAAAGAATGTACACCTCTCAACTAAGTCTTTTGAAAGAATTAATATCAAAGATGAAGTTCATCTTGAAACACTAATTGGCGGTTGGGGCGGTATATCTGAAAAATCTACTGAAATTAAAATAAACTGTAATGCTCAAATGGCCACATACTTTCAAGAAAGGATTATCCATCCTACTCAAGTAGTTAGAAAAGTCTCTGAAAATACTTTTGAGATCACCTTTAATTGTGCAAAGAGTTCAGAGCTAGCAAGATTAATCTCATCATTCGGTGGCAATGTTAATTCCATCTCACCTAATGATCTGTATGATGATGTCAAAGAAATATGGACATCAGGTATGAGTAAGGCTGCTTAGCTCTTAACGCTCAAGTCAATTGATAAGTACTGTATCAATTAGTATGGTAAAGAATGAGATGTTGAATTAATCTCCTTCTCATCCTCAACTTCTTCACTATCTAATTCGAGATCATCATATTCATTCTCTAGATCAGCTTGATGAGCATGCTTTTCCATATCTACCGAGTACTCCCCACAGACTATTACTGAGATTAATAAGGATAAATACAAGCTTCACCTAAAATGCTCCCCTAGTTACGAAATTGTAAGATTGATTGCTTCGTATGGTGGGCACATTTCAAAAATAAGTCCCAAATCAATAAAAGAACAAGTTATTCGCACATGGGAACAAGGTATAAAGAAAATTAATTAGTTAATATAAAATGTTAATTTAAATAATCTAATATTGCTTTCGGCGGTAAGAGCCTCCTGCAATTGGTACATTTAAGCTGCCTTCAATTTCGCCAAATCATCACTAAATCCAATTTCAGGGTCTCTATCGCACAATTCATCAAATGGATCTAAAAAGTAGTATAGAGCTTCAATACTTCGTTTAAACTCTTCTTCTGTACCAATATTATTCTTTATAAATCGCTCTACTCTATTTACATTACGAATAACTTCTACTTTTAATTCGGGATAAAGTAGGTTTGCCTCAATTTTACCTAAGAAATTCATACTATCTTCAATCAATAGCTTTACTTCATCCTTAGACGCAAAGAATTTATTTAATTCAGCCTTCCAGTCCCTAGACTTGAATGGAAAGAAGTTTAAAATAACCCCTCTTGGATCAATTCGACTAAAATACTCGTTACTTTTAATTTCTTCTAAGAAATCTCTTTGATTAGGTTGGCCAATAGCTAAACGATAAAGCTCAATATCTTTCTTAAGTTGAAAATATTTATTTTTATCATTTGAACAAGGAAGATCTAGTATATGTCTATTAAACCTGAAATATTCGTTTGAGTCAGGTGTGTAAATCCAATTTGGAGACATTTCTAAATTATATCTATCACTTAAATTAGAAAACTTCCTTGCATTATCAAAGTAATGCTCCCAAATTGTTTCACCTTCTTTTAATGAAACCTCTAAGTTCTTTTGATCTGCAACAATATTTTTGCGGACCATAAAGCAATTGAAACGGTTTAGTCTTCCTTCTCTTTGTTCAAAATCTACCGGATTAGTAGGTAGGTTCCAATGATAAATACTATTACAATATAAATGAAAGTCTAAACCTTCTTGCCCTACTGAAGTTGTAGCAAGTGCAAATGGCCAAAAAGGTGAATTAAATGCTTCTCTATTTAAATCTCTAGAATTTGATTCTTCTGCTCCATCACCAAAACAGCAAACAAGATCATTAGAAATGGCCCTATCATGTTCTCTATTTCTTGATGTTCTAACAGTACATCTTGATCTATTTGGCCCAAAAATTTGCCCGAGTTTTTTGATTAAGGTGACAGTTCCTTCCTCTGACTTATTCAAATATATTTGATAGAGATATTCATCTACAACAGCTTGAAAGTTTCCAATTCTAAAATAATCCGCAGCTTTTGAGACAGAATTTTTTCCTTTTCCATACTTAGAAATAATAGCACTATGCCCTTCCCTGTTTATAAATGTCCTAATGTCATGCATTCCAAATGCTGCTAATTGCATCCATTGTTTAAATGGCAGTCTCTTTCCACGCATATGCTCTATAGACCTAAGAAAGCATACCGCAGGACTTGAAATTGCTGCTTTCGCTAAACTCTCTAGTGTACGTTTATTAAATTTCAGTGGAATATTATTATCTGAAAGGCTTGTTTTTATACTAAATGCTTCTCTTTCAGACTTTTTTCCTGCATTTAAATGCCATCTTTTTCTATGTCTATCCGTTCCGTTACAGTAATTATGGAACAACTTCATTTTCTCTGGATTATTTGTAAATTCTGTATATTGCATAATTTCCCAGGAAGAGTTCCCCGTATAACTTTCAGATAGTTCAAAGCAATATTTTTCCTCAAGTACTTTTCTTATTCGTTTTGCAGCAATATTAACTAGTTCTTTATATGATTTACTCTCTACAAAGTCTTTGTGAGACAACGAATTTGCCAACAGTGTCGATGGAAATAATAATCTTCTAAAAGAAGGCCCAGTGACTTCAATATTTACATTTTTAGCTACCTTTTTAAGAATATTCTCTTTCATAGCTCCAAGCTCAGAAGCGACCATTTTGGGTACAAAAACCCAACTAGAAAAGACTAATGCTTTTTGTGGATTATTTTCAGCAATCTTTTCTTGAGAGTAAATACTTGTTCCCTCATAATATGGATTAGTAGGAGGGAGCCATAGGTAGGCCAGGTTTTGTCCTTCTTTAAATACTTCTTTATATAAATATTTAATTTTAATGTGTTGTGATGGTGATTTTTTAAGCAAGCTGTACAATGAATTGTCTTTACTTATACACTTAGTTTTTTTCTGACTCTCTAGCATTGCATTTTCTAGTAGTTTATAGTTATGCATATAACTCATTGAACTTACACCTGACTTCCAGTATGTAAGTAGAGTTTTACGTGAACTTGCATTCTGTGCGATTTTCATAAATTCTAAAATATTTTCTTTAGTTAAATCATAGCCTGATAACTTTTCGGATAAGAAATGGTCTTTTATCATTGGCTTCTGGTCATTTTCAAAGTTAATCCTTTCTGCTCTAGACATATATTCCATTACATGTTTTTGGATTTGTTCCTTTTGCATTAGCATTTGCAGTATATTATCACTAGATAAATCTTTAACCTTCTCACCATATTCTTTTATTTCACCAACGATATCAGCTGCTAATTGATTATCTCCAGTCAAAAAGCAAAATGTTCTTACCAGATCATTGTAGTTATCTGTATTTTTAATAGAATTCCATGTTTTCAAAGGTCCATCAGAATACAACTTATATGGTGTTGCTGAAAGTAGTAATACTGGTATTTTAGGTGCCAGAAGTATTTTTCCTAACTCATGACTTAAACGGCCATTAGAATCAATTTCTGTGATGTCCTTAAATTTTTGGAACTCATCAAAAATGACTAAGTCAGGATTTATATCTTCAAGAATAGCAATCGCCATTTCTTTTCTTATAGCTCTAACAAGCTCTCTGCACTCTGATTTGTCTAGGTTACTTCGCTTAAGAGTATCCCTAAACGACTCACCTGATTCTAATTGTATATTTTGCCATCGCTTAACTATTTTATCTTCAAGTTTAGAACATAATCGATTTGTAATTTCATAATCGGCCAAACGGTTATAAAAATTATCTTCGTTGGCCATTCCACAAAAGACACGAGCAAGTTTTTCATTCTTAAACCCAAGTATTAATCGAATTAACGCTGCCATATAAATTCTTTCGTACTGATGACCTAAACTTGTTCCAAAGTTCAGTGAAGTTCCAGGAGTCATTGATATAATCTTGATTTTTGATTTTTTTAAACCCTCTTCATATACAAGATTAATCCTGTCAGCTTGTACGATTTCAAGATCTGGATTTTGTGCTAACTTGAATTTATTTTGCTTTGTAATATCTAAACTTGAACTTACATAAATTATTGTATGTGACTTGTTATCACTTCTTAAATGATCAATAACATTTTTAGCGATTATTGTCTTTCCAAGTCCCACTTCATCTGCGACAAGAAACCTTTTAGGTCCTTGTTTATTCTTATTGTAAAGTTCTTCTACAACTTGATTAACAGTACATTGTTGAAATTTAGTCGGTGCAAATGTTTTCTTAACCATGATTCTTAAACTCCGCATATGCTAGCTTATATTGGGTCCAGAACTTTAAGAATTCTTCTACCTCAGAAGTAATTTTGTCTTTTGGTAACACATCTAATGCTCGGTCTACCTTTTCTATCAATTCTGGATCATTTGCTCCCCCTAACATAATAGGTTCTATATATTTGGGAAGAACTCCTCTATTATGATTTAGTGGTATTACATTTTCAGTCCTTTTATTTGATGAATTCTTGTTTAGTTTGGTCTTTGGTCCACCAGTGTCTATGTCTAGAATAACTCCAAGGTATTCCCAAAAAGATGCCCAATCTTTAATCAATTCCTTAAAGATTTTTTTATTTCTAGAAACCCTTTGAATATTTGTAATTGCAACAGTACAAAAAGACTTAACCTGACCATCAAGCTCTAGTCTCAAAATAACAAAAGAACTTATTTCAGACTTTTGATAGTTAGATGTCTCAAACTTATTTGCAAAGAGGGATTTTAATTCTAATTTATCATCGATACCAATAACCTTAAGGCTCCCAGTTACTTCTTCAGGAAAGTCATCAAGACTCCCCTCAAGTGAAATTGAGCATGATTTTTTTGAAACATTTATTTTTACTTCACAAGTAGATAATAGCTGCTGGGCATAACTAAGTTTCCTTTCATTAATTTGTGTAAGTTCACTTTCCGACTCTAATTCTGAATCAAAAACATAACTATCATAGGGAATTAACCAATTTTGTACTTTTTTAGCTTTTTCATCTTGAAATATAAATGCTTTTTTAAAAGCATCATAGTGACTTTTTGGAGCATGGTAATTAATTGTTGCTTCAACATTTTCATTAAACCAAGCCGCATTTGTAAAATTCTGTGATCCTATGAATAAGTCAGTGTACTCATCATTTAACCCTAAATATATTTTCGCATGTAATTCCAAATCTAACGAATTAACAACATACGTTCTTTTATGAAGCTTTTCATAAGGTTTAATTTTAGATAAGTCAGCTCTCCCTGTAATTAAATAGGCATTGGGGTGCTCATTCAACTGAGAAAGTCTTGACTCTGACAAAAAAGGACTGACAACAACTATTTTTTGATAGGAATCATCTATTTTAAAACTTTTACCTTTTTCTAGACTTCCCCATTTAAAGTAAAACTCTCCATCAGAAAGCCCCTGGGGATCTGAAAATTGAATATGATCCAGCTCTTCAATTGCCTGCTTTAGATGCTCTGAATTCTTTTTCGAGTTCTTAGCTGAACTCTCCTCTAACAAGTAAGTAAAAAAGTTCTTTATTTTAGTATTTTTAGTTTTATTTTCTGAAAATTGGCCAACCATCGTAGATGAGATATCCCAATGTACAGACTTCGTTAGATTTTTACTCATTACGATCAATTTCCAAAAAGATTCTTCTTTTTCATGTGCAGTATACTTAACAAACCATACTTTTGGATGGAATGCACTCTGTGCGACCTTAAGAGGAACTTGTTCAACACAAGAATCCAATAATACATATAGTTTTGCTTTTTTCGATGAGTCCTTCCTAATTTCTTCAATTGGTAATTCATTAATTCTACAATTTTGTACAATAATACATGATTTAGAAGAAAAATTCTCTATGGCCTCAATGGCTTCATATACACTTATTTCCTTTTCAATAAAACGCCTTTTGTAGCTTTCAATACACATTTGTGTTAAGCATTCTAAATCCATAGAGAAAGTCGTTCCAATACAGTATTCAATTTCATATCCATGAGGAGCTTTTATCTCTTCAAAGAAAGATTTTCTATTAAGTTCACTAAACACCTTTCTTCTCCAATGCTTTTAAAATATCTCTTGCATTCCTAAAGCCTTGGGAAAAACGAAAGTCAAATAGGTAATCAGACTCTTGTCCCTGTGTCAGTTTAGGAATACTCATAGTAGGGTCTATAAAATGACTTCTATTTCCCCTTCTATGCTTTTCTTGTTCTCTAACTGTTTTTTCAAAACTTTCCAAAAACTTCTGTGAATCAATGCCTGAGTTCCATAAATCTTTGAATGTATCAAACATATCAATTAGCTTCCCATCAACTTTGTCATCGATATCATAAGCTTTGACAGCAAACTTCAATTGAGTAATTGACCATTGTTTTAATTCTTCATTTCTTTCTAGCCAATTTTCAAAATATTTTTGATTATTTAATTGATGTTGAGTCCACTCATCCTTAAGCTCTGGATCATGATACCTTCTAGCCACTTCCTTACATAAAGCCCATCGATATGCATGGTTAATCCCCATACTGAACTTTGAATAGTTTTTTGCTTGTTCTAATAAGGTGTCTACTTTTTTATTTCCGGTAGGTTCTATTTGATTAAAATCACTATATACTCTTATTTTTTTGTATGAAGAGTTAATCCACTCATTCATTAGTGTGTCCTCACCAACCGATACATTTTTGAATTTGCTTAAGTAAAACAAAGCCTCTTCTTTAGTTAATTCAAAGTTGGTATTTTCTTTAAATGTATCATCGTCAAATAAATTAAGAACAATATTTGCAAATTGATGATCAAAATTAAAAACAGATTTAACATCCCCTTCAACTTCCCCATCATCATTAATAACAGTATTATTACCTTGGCCTAAGATTTCTTTATATAAATCTTCTTTACTTACACCAGACTCATTGAAAAACTTTAGTGTATTTATACCACCCCAGTAGATTATACTTGGCCAATACTTTAAGTTTTCTCGAGATTTTTTACCAATAACTCCACCATCAGGATCATTTTTTAATAAAATATCCTGCAATTGAAGTTCATACTTATCTAGTAAATATTTCGGATCTTTTATCTTTTTGGATTTAGATGTGGAATCTATAATCATCTTATACAAGATACCTGAAACAAAAATTTGATATCTAATTCTTGTGTGCAGTGTTGAAGTTCCGGGGAAAAAGATATCTGATATAACCTCAAAAGGAAGGCCTAGTCCGATAGAGTCAACAGTAGAATCTCCTCCTAAATTTCTAATAACCTCTCTGGCCTGCTGAACATCTTCAGGGGTTAATGTTATCCAGCTAACACTCGATTTAGGTATCACACTCATATAAAGAACTCCTCTGATTAGCTTATCGTCGGAGTCAAGCGAAACTTAACTTAATTTATGTAATTTTAAACACTTAGGCTTTCTTTCTAGAACTCAGATAATTACCCTATAAAATAAACAATACTCTTATGCTCTCTTCTCAACTTGCCCGGCGAGTATACCCTCTAATTGCTTATGCATCTTCTTATCCTCTTTAGGAATAAACAATGGAACAAAATCACAATCTAGGGCCTCAGCTATAGCTTGAAGTTTTTTCATTCCGGCTTTTTTGAGTGCTCCGGCCATATCTTTACTGACAACACTCTTATCGATTTCTAACCTTTCAGCTAGTTCTTTTTGGGAGATCCCATATTGCTCCATAATGTGAGCTAGTTGATATTCAATCTCAAAAATACGCTTACGTTCCTCAAACTTCTTTTTGAAGTTTTCGTTTTCAGTCATTTGATTAAAAAGTGAAGTCTTCCTTCTTCCAATCTAACTCTGCCCTACTTTTAATTGAGCTATATCTTTTAGCCGCTTCTTTTGAAGCTTTATCTTTATAGGTCAAGCTATTTTACCTCTGAGTTTGTATCAAACAGGCTTGCTATGTCTTCGATATATTTCTCTTGTTTCTTTTTATCCATTTTCCCTTGATTTAATAGCTTCCACTTCACAGACGGATAGTTCTGAACGTTACTATCATTTACTAGACTCCAGTCCGGCTTATTCGAGACAAAACTTTTTATAAACGCAATATCATTTTCATTAAGAGACTCTCTAACCTTTGAAATAAGTAATTTTCTCACTTTGATCAACTCTGCTAACTCAACCTCTACTTCGGCCATACTTTTAAACTCTGACTCATAACTTGCACTAATATCTTTTAAATTTGGATTAAGTAGTTCATTGATCGGCCGATTATGTGAAATAAGATAAAAAATAAATGAGTCCTTTACCTCTTCAGTTATTCCTTCATTTTCAAACAAGTACTTGACGTCAAACAAATCTCTTGGATGTTGACGATCAAGGGCAGCGCAGATTTTCCCACCGTAAACATCCTCAGTGCTAAGACAATTAACACTTATCTCCATTTCAAATTCGTTACTCGCTTTTTCACATAATTTTGTTTGTTTTGCAGGAAACAAGCTCCCTCTTAAAATAAAATTAGGTTCTATTTTTATTTGAACATCTGCATTTGAAACAAATAATTTTGTCTCTGATTTTCCATCAAGAGGCTTTGAGCTAGTAACATCAAGCCCAAATTCCTCCTTGAATTTCTTCTCAATATCTCTAAGTATCTCGTGCATATTAGCAAAAGTTGTACCTCTATCCTCCAAAGGAAGATAAGTTAAATCAATATCGACTGAATAACGTGGAAAGTTTCGATGAAAGAGATTAATTGCTGTTCCTCCTTTAAGAGCAAATCTTTCATCGCTTAAAGTAGTTTCTAAAACCATCAGAAGAAGTTGAACTTGTTTTTTATAAGTTTCTTTCAAAATGGATTCTCCCCATAATCTCTTGGTACAGTAATTTTATATTTTTTATCTAATTGAGAGTTTGTTTTTACAATTTGCCTTTTACCTTTTCCTAATTCTATTTTTGAAGTGTCTAATTTATGAAAATAATTATGTCCTATTTTTTCGGATAAATATAAAAAGACCCTCTTCACCTTTATCGAAGTACAATTTTCTAGAAGTATTTGCAACTTATCAGCCCTTAATCCTGATAAGCCATTTAAATAGTTTTCTGCTGTTTCAAAAGAGTCCTTTAAATCCAATAGATCTATCAACTCCAAAACTGCCAACTCTCTACTTGAGATTTTTAGGTTATAACCTAATGGGGAAGTGAACTCAGAAAGCTCAAGTTCTCTAGTGAATAATTTCGAGCTTCGGTAGGAAAACTCACAACCAAAATCATTCTCTAATAGCCATTTTGGTAGCTTCGCTTTCTCATAGGATGCCAAATATATTTTCGCAGTTTTTCCCATTGGAGTATAATGAGAAGCTCCCTTCAACTCTAAAGCCGTCCTACCTGAAACATGTAAAGCTTTGCCCAGCTCTTCTTGTAAAAGTCGAACTGCTCCCATCCAACTAGCGCTCTCCCCTTTTCTTTTGTAGATACCAGGGCCTATTTTATCCAAAGACCCTTTTTTATAATAAAGGTAGGCCAAGTTCTGAGGAACACCTCGCTTCTTCATCCACTTAAGTGAATGAAGATCACCCTTTACCCACTCTATTAGCATTTGGTTTATTTTAGACACTTATTTCACTACTCCATATATTGATTTATGGGTATATATTAAACCACATCTGGTTTAAAGTACACATAGAAATCACTATATTTAGTGGTGCTTAGATCTATCACAATAAACCAGATACTTTTCATCACTAATAATTATGGATACTTATCAAGATTGTAAAAAATAAGATAAATATGATCTTTTATGGTTTTCGAAGTTAAACAGTAGATTCCCTCAATTAGGACAAAAATTATATTGGCCATGAAAGCTAATAATTTAAAAAAAATATAAATCATCATCTGATGAAGCAGTACTCTTGAAATATTAGTATCTTACAAACTCTATCTGAGCTGGCCATCTTATGGCGGAGTATATCCCTCAAGTATTTATCAATATAACCGATTAGGTTAGCAATAAATATCACTATAAATAGAAAGAGTTTCTATGGCGAAGATTTCAAAAGGTAGACGACAAGATATTCTTTTTGAGTATTTAAAGAATAAAGATGAAGACTCAGCTATATCTATTAGTGAACTATGCTCGCGCTTAAGGTCCGAAGATATTTATGTGAATGAAAGAACAGTTAGAAGAGATGTTGACGAACTCTCTCTTGTACATGCGATGCTCTCTACTGAGGATAGGCCTGAGAGATATTATATTTCGCAGAGTTTAGATTTTAAACATAAACTCGAATTAAATGAAAATACACTCCAAGTCCTAATGATTGCGCTAAACAATCTAAAGCATACATCTCATGAATACTTCAATGAATTTGCAACAGAAGCTGAAACTGCTATTCTATCTAATATAGATCAAAGTCTCTCTGATGAACTCAGACATGCTAAAACAAAGTACTTTTTTGGATTCAATTCATCAGGAAAACCAGAAGACACAAATTTATATGACTTCGAAATGATTATGGTAGCAATTAGGGAAAAAAGAATCTTTACCTGCTTTAATGAGTCTCCCTATAAAGATAAGGCTTACAATGAGAGACTAAGGCAATTCTCCCCCATACTTTTTAATCTAGCTTCTGGAACTGCTTACCTTGTAGTTAAAGATGAGGAGGATAAAAAAATAAAGACCCTGAGAGTTTCGAGATTAAGAAATGTGAATCTAACAGAGAAGAAAGCTACTGAACTCAATCGTAATGAAGAACTAAATTTAAAGTCTCACGTTGGAGGCTTTGGAATTACAAAGAAACCTATCTCAATAAAAATTACATGCGACGAGATAATGGCAGGATATTTTAAAGAAAAAAAGATACACCAAAGTCAAACATTACATGAACTTAGAAATGGAAATTATATTCTGAACTTCAAATGCGCTGACAGTTCCGAGATAATTCGTTTTATATCTTCATTTGGAGGCCATGTTCTTAATATTACTCCTAAAATAGTTTATGATGAGGTTAAAGCTATATGGGAGTCTGGAATTAGGAATATTTCTTAATCTCTCTTTACGTTCCTTCACTATGTTATAGAATTAATCTTTATGTGACATAATTTGTCCTATTAGAAATATACAATATATCCATAACAACCTCAAAGGAGAGACTCGTGACAGAAGTATGGATGTGTATGAAGACAGCAACTCTTATAGAAGTAAATAAAGGCAAGTTCTTTAGAGGCACAGTTGATGTGAAAACTGATAATGATAACGATGAAAATTTTACTATTAGAGAATCATTCTTGAAAAAAAACTACATAATGCTTAGTTTTCTATAGCGCTTAACTTTCTCCTGCTTAATTAACTCGTAATTAAGCAGGACTATTTAATATTTATTGATTTTTTTTCAATAATATTTTAAGCTTCTTATTTTTATTCCAGGGACTTGGAATAGTCATAATTTCTAGGAAACCTTGTTCTTTTAAATATTGCATCCCCTTTTTATTATCAATACTTACTGACGAAAAAATTGAAGCTGTTGCATATTTTTCCTCGCGTAACAGTTGATCAACCCTTAAATTGATTTTTCTCCATCGCTCTTTATTTATGTCATTTGATCGAGAAGCATTCATTGACCATCCTCTTTCGAAAGCGTTATTATTTTTAATATCATCAATAAAGGTAGTAATAAAAGAGTCATTGCATTGACTTATTTTTTTTTCAAAATAATTTAGAATTGCACTTAAAAGCTTAGGGCTATCTTCCTTTACTCCTGCACATAAGATATCCTCATCCTCAATTATACAAAAAAGTTTAGATCTAAATATTCTTTCATCAAGTTTTGAAGGATGTATTTTTAACTCGTTAGTCTTAATAAGTTTTGTTAATATTCTATTTTTATCGTAAAGAGAAATGTTACTGTACTCCCTTACTTCATTAAGATTAACAATAGACTTAGAGCTATCCCAATAACGTAGGAGTTCATCTATTACCTCGTCACCTAATATTTCTCTCCATGCACTGCTATTTAGTAACTCTCTTCTTCTTTGATTTAGCTTATTTAACAATTTCTGATTACTAGAAAGGCCAAGGTATTCTTCTGCGATATATAGAATATCACCATGAGTACCTATCTGAGGTAGTCCAATTTCTGAAGGAAAGTCCAAATCTTCTTTCAAGGGAATAGTATGTCTAGAGTTAATAGTTACAAAGATATTCATAAACAAAGAGGTCCACAAAGAGATTTTTTTTGTACTAATTGTCCCGTTATGGAGTCGTACCTCAACCCTCTGTCCATCCCCGTCTCTATTTTGTAAGTTAAATGACATATATCTTCCATCATCACTGTCAATTTTTGTTAAAAGTTTATTGTAGCTCGTTTCTTTTAAATCTTTCGAGTCAAAAATACTTCTTAGAGACTTGCAATAAAAAGAAGCTTTATCATTTACAATGACTCTACTAGGAGAAACAAGAGAGTTTAGTGCAGGTTCTATATTTCTCATATAATTAATCATATTAAGAACACTCGATTTAGAAAAATCTCTCCATCCTAGATTGAGATGTAGCCCAGTGGAATAATCGATTTTAAGTCCCAACTCCCCTAAGAACTCACTATTTAAGAGCCCTACGACATTCACTAGTTCTTCAAACCCTTCTTGGCCTTTTAATATACGAGAAACAATTTCAAACCCACAAGATCCGTCATAAACTATATTCCATACGTCATGATTAATATTTCCAAGTTCTGAATACTCTGAAATTGGATCAAAATTGATATAGTTCGTACCATCCATTATTTTTTTTATTATTTGATTAGCTATTGCAGTCCATTCATCATGAGATATATCATGAACATCAACTTCTCCTGTGCTAAGCTCGATTTCGATACCAAATGTTTGCCCATTATAGATTCTTAAACCATCAAGGGCCTCAAAGTACTTAGAACTTTCCTCATAATTAAGAGTTGTTAGACCATACCCATCAATATATTCATGCTTTGTGTACTGTACTTTCTTTTTTCTGAGAGCACCTTTACTTACTAGCTCACTATTTCTACCCGAACCATTATAAAAATCGACAAAATGAGTTAAGCTTAAAGAATGACTTTCCCTCTCTAAGCTTCCATAAAAATCTACAACATTAAATGTTTTCTTACCTGTATCAGTATGCATACGACTTCCACGTCCAATCATTTGTGAAAACTCGATATCACTAGTCACAGGTTTAGCAAGAATAATAGTGTTAATGTCAGGAATATCAACTCCACAAATTGCCATACGAATAACAATGGCTATGCAGTCATGACCCTTTGATTCCTTAAATTTCTTCAAAACTCTGTAGGGGTTTTTAACCTTACCGTGAATCAAATAACATTCGACACCATGATGCGATAGTTCTTTAGCAAAGTAACTCGCCTGAATCTGATTTGTAACGAAAATCATTGTTTTTCGATAGTTCTTTTTGTTCCTTAAATAATCTTCGATTATCGAATCATTTCTAACTTTATCATCAGCCAACTCTTCTTCATTCAGAAAACCATTACGATCCTGTTTATACTCAACAGACTCTTGAATTTTTCTTTTCAAAAGAATAGGTTCCGCGAGTTCCCCCATTTCTACGAGATCTCGAAACGAATAATTACCGACTTTCATTCTTGAATCCCAGCCATTAATTTCCCTTAATTTTGGTGTTGCCGATAACCCTAATACTGGTACATTCTTCCATGGTCCATTTAAAAGCTCATAAATTTCAACCTCTTGCTTTCCGCCCTTCCCTCTATGGGCTTCATCTACGACGATAATGCTTGGTTTAAAATGTATAATTTTTTCATATTCTTTAGAGCTTTTATTTTCACAACTTCTTGAGAGAGTACTATTCGTCGAAAACAAAAATTTAGGAATCCAGTCCATATTATCAACAATATAATCTCGTTTAAAGCTATCAAGGTTATTTGCTATCTCATGATTTTTTTTACTCAAATACTTTATCCATAAACCAAAATCAAGATCATCACATAATGTTTCTCCAGAAATTGATTTAATAGTTTTATACGCTTGATTAATCAAGGCCCAAGAGTCAGTAATCCACAATACATGCCCCCCCTTACTAATATATTCATTTAATATGAACATTGAAGCAACAACTGTCTTTCCTGAACCTGTTGGCATGTGCAAATAGGTTCTTAAGTTATCATTTTCTTTATAAGATTTTTTAAGGGATTTATATATTTCCTCTTGAAATTGTTTTAGTTTCATTTTTTACCTTTTTTACCTTTTTTACATTATATTGTAGTTTGATTTTTTTAAAAAAATCAACGATTGAATACTTCTATCAAGCTAATGATATCCATGATAAATACTATTATAGAAAAAGAAGTTAATTCAAAGACAGGAACCTCTTTTAAGATTTCCTCGTAGCTAATCTCTAATTGATCTCCAATAAGAAAAACCGAAGTTAAAAATATCGTCATCAGAACAGCCTGAATAAAGAATATATTTCCAAGCTTCGAATATATTAAGTTTTCATGAGGTATAAATTTATACGAATCAGGAAGTGGACTGAAGAGCCAGACAAAAGGTAATCCTACGACCATGATTAGTGCATAGCCGCCAATTATTGACATAAGAGAAATAAACATTTTCTTTGTGAAACTTAAATTATTGGCCTTATTTTGAATAGAACTATTGGCTTCATTCATTTCTTTCTTTCATTCATTAAGTAGTTCATAGTTAAAAGAACTCAATTGAAGACACCCTATCTAGAAAATCTTCGTCAGTTGATTTTTTTTCCTTATACGTTATAGATTTAACTCTAGTTAAAAGCCTACGAATATCTTCACTAGTATAATGACCCAAATTATCATCATACTTTCCGTCGATACAATATTCATCGATAAATAATTTATAAAATTCCTCATCGCTTTTATTCTTCATCGACTTAATAGTACCTATAAGTGAGCTTAGAGCAACCTTCCTCTCACTCATTGTACTTAGAGCCTTAACTTTCAGCTCACTTGCATTGTCTCCAAGATGAGCCAACAGAAGCTCTTTTCTTTCCTTTTTATCTGGAGAACTTACCTTTACTTTTGTTGAAGCTCTAATGATATTGAAAAACTTCGGATCAGACCATCCCTCATCTAAAGTAGATGTGATAAAAATAATTCGGATACCAAGAAGTGATGCACTTCCTACTAGATCAACTAAAAACTCTTGAGCTCCTGGCTTTCTTTTTAAATACTCGGTATCATCAATTACGATACAATCATACTCATTAACAAATGTATCTTTCAAATCTTCGACAATATTTGCTTTGTAGGCCTTGATGTACTCACGGACCAATTTCATTGCCGTGATATTCTTGATATTTATTTTTCTCGAGAGTTTCTCCACTAAATCATTTAATAGATAGGACTTTCCACTCCCCGATTCACCATAAACTGTAAGGGTATGAGAATACTTGTTAGCAGAATTATTAAGAAAACTTTTGATAATTTCATATGCAGCTTTATTGAGATTTGTACTAATATACTCCATTACTTACTCCTAATTTATTAGTAAACCAAACATATAAATAGTACGTGACATTTTTAGTCACAAGAAAATAAATAAGGAAAAAAAATAAAAAAAACATGAAAACTTTGGAAAATTGTTTATAAGAAAATAACCACATAAAATGATAGCTGATCTTCATTCTAGCTTGTTAAGAGTTGTACTATAACTAAGTAAACTACTTCTCTAGTCTAATTCTTAATCATATTTTGCAAGTCTATACAAATTAGATTAACAGAATAAATTGACAAAGATTGTCACTATGTCCTGTTAAAATGCGGATTTTTATGAAAATTTCTCAATGACTAATAAATTAAAGTGATTTCTATTATTCGACGATAAGTCTAATCATCGAAGTCAATAATATTGCTAGCAATAGTTCTTCATTTGTATCGGAGTAAAAATGAAAAATAACTACCTAAGCGAAGTTGAGCTATATTTTTGGCCAAATAGACGAATAGAGAATCAAATTGGCATCTATATTCTATGCTCTTTTACTACAATATCAAAGTTATATGGAGAAGATGAGCTAGGAATCTTATATGTAGGAAAAACAATTAATAGCTTTGCAAATAGGCATAATCTTAAGAAATTTCAAAAAAAATCATACCATAAGAAAACTCAATATGGATTTGACCATAGTTCATTGTATTGGGTTTTAGATTTTGATATTTCTAAAGATCAGGAATGCGAGTTTGCACGTAAAATTAAAGACAAGAGCGAAGAAAGTGATCAGTATTTTAGAGACATTCTTATTCATGACTGCATAAACAAGCTGAATGCTCCAACGTTTACAGGTAACAAAGCCTTTTTAATAATGATACCTCTAGACTACCTAAAGAATAAGATTCCTGACTATAAGAGAGAAATTTCTTCATTAGAAAAAAGTATTCTATCAGGACACTTGTTGAAATATGGAGTACTTCCGCCCTACAATGCAACGGGTTCATCTTACAACTCTGTTTATGGACGTAATAACGAAAATGAACGACAGAAACTTAAAGAGACATTCTCTCACATTGAAGATAAGTTACTTGCCAAAAAGGATATAAAACAATCCTGCTAGGAGTAGTATAAATATAACAATTTAAAAAATATTTTTTTCTTTAAGAGTCGAGAAAGGGAGGTCAAGTCACATGAAGCTATCAATGCTAATTCTATCTACGACTTGCTCTGAGGCTTCTTCTTTTAGAGAATATCATTTCTTAAACTTAAAATCCATTGTAATAACATTATACTAACTTTAACAACTTTCATGGGTACTTCTCGGTTATAGAAATTTTGAAACTATAGGCTTAGATTGATCTACGATTGTAGATAGATCAAATCTTTAAATATAGTTTTTGGACCTCATTTTTTAATGTTGCCTAGTGAGCTATATTTAATTGCTAAAATATTGAATAAGAAAACCGATAGTTAGATTACTAATGAAAAAAAATTAGATTTTTAGAATGCTTTATATTATTTCTAGATCGATAGTTTGATTGCTTCTCCACTGTTTACCGAGTACTCCCCTTACAAGTTGTATTGCTTGGTCTGATTTCTTTTATAATTACTAAATTGTGTAGGCAATAAAAATAAATTTCTTCTTTAAGTCTATTAACTTCAATTACTCTTAAGATATGGGTTCATTCTTAGAATTATTACCGTAGTTTAATAAACCATTGAAACATTCTTAACTTCTTCCTCACTTAACAATGATCCCCGCCTTAATAAAGAACTTCGCACGCTTTAAAATAAGTTCCCTTATTCTTTTGTGAATCTTCACTTCGGGAAAGTTCAAACTAATTTCTTCAATCAGCTCATCTTGAACAGCTAAAATATTCTTATAAACAAGACTCATTCTCTCTGCAATCGTACCCTCTTTGATACCGAGTAAGCTCTCCTCTAATGCAAGTCTCTTCTTTCCCATTTTTTCAAATGCAAATGCACCGCCCACTTTAAATGAAAATGACTTTGAAATATTAGGATAAATTGCAGTTGAAATTAAATCATAAAATGGAGAAAGATCATGCTTCTTATCGGTCATAAGAAATGAAAGATTTTTTGCATGACTATCATTATTTCCAATTAATAAATTAAAGCAAATCCAATCAATAAATCGAAATGAACTTTCAATTCTTTTTCTCGCTGTTACGTTCTCAAGCATCAGCTTATAAACTGTTACTAAGTCCGGCCCACCTTCAGCTTCATACTTTTCATCACTCGTTATACCAATGGCTTGGCAGAAGTCCTGTTGATGAAGTCGCTTCACCTGATCACTATCAAGGTAGCGATCATATCTTTTAATCACAAAGAGAGGATACTCCCCTTCGATAATTTGAACCTCAGGAACATTCATGCCAATTTTGGCAGCTAGTTTCATACAGAAGTATTCATTATAAACAGACTCTTTTACACCCTTTACCATGATTGGTGTTTTCACAATATGAGTCGTCGGCATCCCACTTTTTGGTAAGTAGATTTTTCCATTTTCAAGAATACAAGGAAACTTATCCTGAGCACCGGCAACAGAAAGGTAGCCTGGCTTCATTTCTGCAATGAGGTCCACAGCACTCTTACTTTCATCGATTGCTTTATATAAATCTTCATATCTTACTTCGACGTTAGAAACATTCGTTTCTAAAATGGGAGGATTTTCTTCACCCGTAATAACAAGTGCTCCAGCGCAGTCCTCTCCATGCTTCAAAAGAGTATTGAATACTCCCTTGGATTTATGCCACTTTTCAAGGTGCTTTCTCACCTCACCTTCCGGTAGGAGGTTTTCAAAGAATGAAAGTGTTATCTTATTTCCAAAAGTCTCTTCACTTAAGGGCATTGAAATTGAAATTGGAAAAGAAGCTTCAGACTCTCTCCACTTTTCATCATATTTAAACGAATGAAGAAGTTCTTCATCTTGGGAAAATACACCAACGAGCTGGCCTTCGAAAAAGACATTTAAATTCTTCATTAGTCTTCCATCTCTAAAATTACTTTGAAACCAAGAAGTTTACTCATTTTAAGAAGTGTTGATAATTTAATATCAGAATCGGCAACCTCAATACGACTAATGCCGTTATGAGATAAGTTACAAAGCTTGGCCACATCTTTTTGAGTAACCCCTAACTCTTTTCTTCTCTCTTTTAAGGCCTTTGCTAAGCTAATCTCATCTCGAATTTCGACTTTCAAACGACTCTCCTATGTTCTCACTACAAAGAGAATTATAACACAAACTTAGCTTTAAAGCATTAAATTCTCACTAAAGAGAGAATTTTCGTACATATTAAGTTAAGAATATCTAATTCTCTCCACACTGAGAATGAGATTAATTATAAACCCTCTCATTTAACAAAAAGCTCCTCTTACAGTTAATGCTGCCGCGATGTTCAGCTTTTCGCCTAGCAAATAGCGTTTTAAAATTAGAAAATCGCGAAAGGACTCTATCAGCTCAATGGCCTGTCTCCTCTTCTCTTTACCTTTTAAATTATGAACTTCAAGTTCTTCCAAAAACTTATGAAATATTTTTTTTAGTAGTAAATTCTTTGCCTTTAGTTCAAAGTTCTCTTCTTTTAACTTTTGAACTCTACGCTCATATGCAGAATCGCTTTCTACCGTCACTCTCTCCTTACTTTCTTTGAGCCAATAATTAATTGTCGTTCTCGGTATATTCAAGTCAGGAAACAAATTTCGATTTCCACTTTCAATGATCATCTTTTTAACCATAGGATCGTACTTCCTATACGCCATAGGGTCCTCCTTCTTTGTTAATTTTAATGGTCTTATACTGACGAAAATTCGTCACTCGGCTTCCGAATTCTCGGTTTTTCCACGATTAATTGATATGTTTTAGTGTTTTTTTGGTTTTTTGGGGTTCTTTCGGGTTCAGCAATTGAGATTTAATATTCGGGCCACTCTTGGATAAAAAGTGTCCCAGTAAGCTGTCTTTATCAATAAATCCTAACTTAGAAAGATTATGAGAAAGTATGTTTATTTCTTTCCCATCACCTACTTTAGCTTTTAAACCGACCTTGTTCGCTACTTTACTTAAGTAGTCAAAAACATCTCTGGGTTTTTCTTGTTTTAAAACAGACTCGACTATCTGAACGTTTCTCGCATTGTAAGTAAATGCCTTGCCACTGTTAAAAACTATTTTGTACTTACTGCCTATTTTTTCGAATCGACTAACACAATTAGTTTTATCTTCGCCTTTTAGAAAGATTTGATACTCTTTAACATCACTCATTATTAAATCAATTCCCTCTAATTCCTTAATTTGAACGTCATTGCTAGCTCAAAAACTTACTTGGATTCCCGTAACTAGTAATCAGTACACTCTTCTTTGCTCGAGTTGCAGCAACGTATAACAAGGAACGCTCAGTAGTTTCATTTTCGACTAAGTCAAACGGAGTATCGGCTTCGTCTTCAGAGAACTCTAAAGGTATTACTCCGTCATTAACAGAAGAAATAATGACATGCTCAAACTCTAGACCTTTAACTCTGTGAATAGTAGCAACCCTAACTCCTCTTTCTTTGGAGTCCTCAGAACTTCTTCTTTGGATTTGATGTATCTCAAGTCCTTGGTCAGCCAAAAACAACTTATAGTCTTCCACAATACTATTTGTACGTGCTACTAGGCATATCTTATCAGGAGTTACACCACTAGTTAGCAGCTCGTTGATATATTTAGCTATATAATAAATTTCATCATCATATGTCGGAAATTTTTCGATAGTGGGGTTAGAGCCAAACATAAGTGATTTATAGCCTCTATTATTGTCCTCTCCCCCATCGAGATCATCAATTTTACGATCCTCTAAGAGTGATACAGACCATTTTCGAATTTCATCTGTAGTTCTATAGTTAATCTTCAATTTCTTAGAACGGCCCTTAATGTTTATACCACAATGACTTAAAACAACTTTATTGCTATAAATTTTTTGATGTCCATCTCCTACGATAAATATATTGTTTCTTCTATCTTCAGCTCCAGATATTGCTCGAACGAGCTTAAACATTGGTTCATTCATATCTTGGGCTTCATCAACTATTACAGCTGCATACGGTAAAACATCTCCCTTGGAAGACAGTAAGTTACAGGAGTCGTTGATACAATCATTTACTTCTTTCAAACCCTTATCATCCAGGATTGCACGGTACTCTTCAAAAACTTCCCAAACCAATTTTCTTGTAGCTCTGTCTACTTTCTGCCCTCGGCCGATTCTTCGAACTCTACTGTATTCATTAAAAGATTTTATATCTTTAGCTTGAATGATATGCTTCCACTCATCCTTAAAAAATTGATCGGAAAGGTTTAACTCAGGGTCCTTAACGTTTAAAGCACATTGCCAGGCTTCATTCCATTCCTTTGAGTTATCAAAAACAAGTTTAAACTTATATCCTTCTCTCTTTAAAAAGTTCATAACCCATTGATCAACACTAACAACTTCAATTTTTTTACACACATCTGCACTTGCAATTTTTCTAAGGTTATTTTCAATATCTGCTGCTAAATTCCTAGTAAATGTCGTAAAGAGAATTTTTTGTTTTTCATCCTTAAAGATATTTTCGGCCAAATGCTTAGCTCTATGTATTGCAACAACAGTTTTACCTGTTCCAGCTCCGCCAAGAACTCTAACAGGGCCTGAAGCATTCATTTCAACTAGCTTTCTTTGGTATGGATGGAGAAACACTCTCCACTTATCCATTGGAGCATTCAACATGCTTAACAACTCTGATTCATCCTCCACAACATAAAATTTCTTTCGCGTCGCACCAACATCCAGTGCTGCCGAGTAATCTTCAGTATCAACATCGTCATTTTGTGATAACAACTCTAAGTGGACTTCTTCTTCAGAGTAACCAGATGCTAGTAAATATAAAACTTCTGAAACGTCTGAGGGTAAATGAGGTATTAATGTATCGAGCTCAGACTCTGTCTTTATTGCTCGTATTGCGGGTACAAGGGGTTCCGGAACACCAAGGCGTAATAATTGCTTGTCTTTCAGCCCTGAGAACAAGTCATCCCTTTTCTCTTTCTCTTCCTTTTTGGGCGTAAGCCTTTCTATCTCTTCTGTATCTAAAATTTGAATAGTTCCAGTGTATGAATTAACAAGGATATTCTTTTTCATTGCCCAAGAATAAGCATCATCATGCTTATCAACCCAAAGTAATAAATAAACACTTCCTTCACTCGGTTCAAGTACGATAGCTCTATACTCTTGATTAATCCTAACAGACCTCAAATCTTTACAAGCTGTATTTCTGATAACTTCATAATTCAATCCTGGAGACTTAGGGTTAAATCGAAACTTATCCATAAACTCTCGAGTTCTTTTCTGTATCCCCTGTGGTAGTTTGGAGTATGCTGTAAAAAAGTCATCTGATATCGCTATCTTAATGTTTTCCATTTATTTCTCACTTAGTTTTTTAATTATTTGCTCAGAGTTTGCTTCAAACTCTGTAAAGACTGTCCATTCGGCATCTTTAAACTTTTCTAAATCAACCATGTCTTCATCAGTTAGAACGACTATTTTACTTTCCTTCCAACCGATTTCGCCCTGTCCAATAACTTCTCCTGACTGGCCCAGTAACTCTAAAGGACATTCTGGCAGTTTTCCTATTCTTGTATAAACATCTTGAACCACTGGTCTAAGTGTAATCTTAACTAGGTCTAGAAAATCATTAATCGAGTCATCAACAAAAGGCTCTGCAATTTGGATTGATGTTGCTTTTCTTAATTCAGACGTACTTGAAAAGAATTGAAGGTTTCTTCCAAATTGAAATATATTATGTAGCTTTAAAAATGCTTCCCAATATTTTTTAAATGAAGGTTCATTCTTAAATTCAAGATCATCATAGAGCCTAACAATAGTTTCAATTTTCCCCAAAGAAGTGATCTCACTTTTATTCGCATTTAAAAAGATTCTTAGTATTGGTTGATCTAACTCTCCATGAAAATCATTATATGATACTTTATAACTTCCATCGTCTACAGGTGATGGTGATATATCATCTTCACCAATTTCATTTCTTTTAAGTGTATCCTTAAAATCTTCAACTTCTTTTTCATTCGTAAATATGTCATTCGGGAAAAATGACAAAGCTGTTATATGGCAAAATGCTCTCCATAAGTTCAAATTTGGATTTGCAAGAAACTCCATTAATATAGAAAAGGAATTTTCATTATGGTATGGCTGAAACTTTTTAAGAGAAGGAATCTTTGAAGCATAAACCTTCAAAATTTTATTATAATCATTTGTATTACTTAATCCGACAGCCTGAGTTATTCCATTTTTGAAATCAGTCACATCGTCATAACTTAGGGACCATACAATATAAGAAGAGTCTTTACTTAAACTAATGCTTGAATCAGTGTCAATTAAGGCCATACGTTGCTCAAAGTCTTTTCCTACCCTTGAGTGTTTTCCAGGACCTCCAGGATGAAAATCAAACCCATCAACAAAGATAACAATTGGCTGTAATTTTTGAGCCCCCACTTTCCTTTGATTTTCTTTGTTTAAAGGTTTTGGCCACATGACAAAATCAGCCCTCATATGACTATCTATTCCCTCGTTCCATCCAATTTCTACTTGAGGTTCTACTTCGTAAGAGAAATCATTTATCTTAGCAATCCACCCATTTTTACCATTAACAATTCCCTTTTCGAAACTTCCATTATTTCTTCTAATAGAATCTGCCATTACCTCAACAAAACTTCTTTCAAGTTCTGATTCAATAAGAGTGTTTAACGAAATCGTGTCAATCGTTTCTATTTCTTCAATTCCTGTTCTATGAGTCAGTATTTGACTCAATATTTCTATTGCTAAATTTCTAGATGTATTTAACTTATTAAATCTTTCTCTATAGGCATACAAACATCTATAGCAGCCATCTTTACTCTCCTCTTTATTACAAGAACATGATTTTAATCTCTCTAAAGATAACTCTAAAACATCCATGAGTTCCTGAGGACTTTTCATCAAGTCTTTTAAATAACCAGTACCGCCTGGAATTCCATCGTAAAGAAGAAGGTACCATCTTCTCGTATTAGGGTTTAATTTATCGGGCTCATCAAATAATGTGATTTTTAGATGCCCAGGATCTCCCTTGAACTTTTCACGCAACCCTAGAAAGAGTCCTGCACTGAATGATTGCACAACAGATGTTTGCTGTTCAGACTTAGTAATATCAAAGGAAGCTACTGGTAGTAATATTTTGATCCCTTCTGAAACAAAATCTCTGTAAAGATAGACTCCTTCTACTGCTGATTTTTCTTTATTTCTAGCAGTGCAAGATTTTGTATGATTGATTTCACCAGAATCATCCGCGACTCTTCCACATGATGAACATAGTATGAAACCTTTAACTGGGTAATCTTTATTGCCAATTTTAATTAGTTCATCACCAGAACCCTGAGAACCGAAATTAACTTCCCTAAGAGCTACCTTGCTTACAAATTCATAGCCAAATGGAATCTTTTCGTCGGAAACTTTGTAACTTTTTTGAACATCTTTACTATCAATATCAACAAATAGATTTGTACTATAGAACGCTGATGATCTATCCTCAGATTTATCAAGAGCTCGCGCATCTTTATCGCTAGCAGTCGCAATCATTTGTCTCATTTTTATTAAAGTTTTAACTTGAGCTTTGTCTCTAATACCAGTGCTTCCACAAACAGGACAAGATGACACAGGATCTGAGGGATTATAAATCTCCATATGGTCACACGTATCACAAAATAGCCATTCTTCTTTAGTTGCTGTCGACATATTAACTTGGTTAACTGTAACAACTCTGGAGTTTGCATAGAATTTGGAGTGTGGAGCAAGCTCATAAATACCAGTTGCTGCAGCACGTTCATACTCAAAGACATCTGTCTCTAAACTTCTCTCACCGTCTCCCTTTGACACGACTCTAAAAATAATAGATTTTAGAACGACTCCTTGCTCGGGAAATGCATAGTTTGGAAGAAGTCCCTCATCTGTTAAATGATTTAACATCAACTTCTTTTTTATCGTATTTGCCAACTCATTATAAATCTTCTTTTCACTCTCTAAATCTTTTATTTGATCTAGATAGTTTTTATCTTTATCCTTTGCCTCTTTAATTGATTTAATCTTTTGGGTAATTGAACGAACTTTTTTAAGGTAACCGTCTAATTCCTTTTTTATGCCCTCTACGCCATCAATAATAAGACTACCAATACTATCAGAGCTCTCATCTCCACCGACAACAAACTCTTTTATGTATTGCTTAGAAGAATCTCGTACTTCTCTATCAAATACATTGAAGAACTTCTCCAATAATTGATCACGATGTTCTTTGTGATATGCGATGAAATTATACGGAAACTTATTTTCACTTCTCGCTTCAAAGCTAGATAAAACACTGTTCAACTTAAGCGGAATCCCGGTTTCACCGTTATTATCATTTACCCATGAATCAACAACAAAAGCTATATACTGTCTCTTTAAAACCTCTGGAGCATCTAGAAATATACCTGGAGACCTTACAGCTCCATTACTCATGAGTTCTGGCTCATCATAAAAAAATAAATCATGCGGCTTAGCATTCGCAATAGTTGCAACGTATGCACTCCCAGTTGTCCTCCCTGCACGTCCTACCCTCTGGATAAAATTAGCCTGCCTTGGTGGAATTGAACAAAGCACTACATTGGAGAGGTCTCCAATATTTATCCCCATCTCTAATGTTGGAGTACAAGACAACAAGTTTTCATCAGTTAAAGACTTACGATTCATGAATCGTTTTTCAAGTGACTCCCTAGCATCTCTTTCTAATAATCCTGTATGTTCAGCGGCAAAGACTCTTTGAACCTGTCCATTTTTATAAAGTTTCTTATAAAAAGACGTTTGTTCGTTAAATTTTCCGTAAGTTCCACTACAATCCAATTGAAGACATGTTAATTCAATAGAATCGTCTAAACTTGGAAGTGATATTTTATGCCCACACTCTTCACACTTATGCGAACTAACCTCAGCTGTTACTTTCACAACTGAAGACTTTATTCCCCAGACCTTTATTTGATTTATTTCTACTTGGAACAAAATTTCTTCAGCTACGAGATCATTTATAAATAAATTGTAGAAATCTACTGCTGAAGTTGTAGTAGAAAGATGTTGAAAAAATCTCTCAGTACACCAAGTTCGTCCATTTTTCGATGTTGGAAGTACCAAGTTAAACTTATCAATTTTTGTATTCGTTAAAAATGAAGGAAGCTTCGACGATGGCCCGAATGATTTCGTATGCTCTTTTCGACCAAGTAAATATGGATTGCCCTTATTTTCTATATAAGGAAACCAATCCTCGTGTTCAACCGCACCACTTACAAGCATCTTTTTAAGAAAAATTAAGAGAAATGCATAAAACTTGTCTTTTGAAATATCTCTAAATCCACCAAGTTCATTATTATATTTTATTAAATACTTACTAACAAAGTCATCTAGTTTACTTCTATCAATGTAAGCTACAGATGCCCCTGCTTTCTCAAGAGAGTCTCCAATCCTGGCCTTCAAACCATATTCACAATTTATTTCAAAAGAGACTCTTTTTTTTACAATTCTTAATAATGTATCAATATCATCTTTCTTATGAACTAACTTTTTAAAATTAGAATATTCTTTTAACCAAAAAAGGTCCGCAGGTAAAAAAGTAGCGATATAGTTATCAATTCCGTTTTTCTCAATCCATTTTTGAGAAAAATTAGCATCGAGCTCATCTAAGCATAGATCTGCACCATGATTATCTACATATTGCTGGATAGCCATTAACAAACTCTGTCTGTATGTTTTAGCCTCAAAGTAAGATGCTCTATGAGAAGCATCCTGTACTGAATCAGAAAATGTTAATAGCTTTTTATCTGTATTATATGAGGAAGAAAAAACTTGGCTAATAAGTGAACTTGTTAATGTTGCGGCTCTCGCTCCAAGAATAATTAATGACTCTTTTGAGTTGCAAACAGGACAATCTTTTCTTAAAAAATTTGCGCCACCTTTTCTTTTTCCTAATTTTTGATAAGGATAAACTCTCACGTAATTTTCAACATCCTCAGGAATACCGTCGTATAAAGAAAGACTTTCTTTATGTAGATAACAAGGTAGTAACTCTTCATTGTTAGAGAACCTCTCCTCCCACGGGAAAATGAAAATCGCCTGAGTACTATTTGCAAAATACTTCTGATAAAAGTTACTTAATCCTGGCTCTAACACACTTGAATTCTTTTCTTTTGTTGCCCCCCACCCTGTATATCCACAGTCATTACAACACACTACCGGCAAATGTCTTTTCAGGTCATTTCCAGTTAGATCATCTGAAAACTTTAATTGAGGCTTAGTGTCTACGCTTGCTACCATTCTTCTAAGCTCTCTCATCCATGACTGTACTCTAGTATGTAAAAATGGTGCTCTGCACTCCCCAATGTCAACTTTAGCTAGCGATACTAGGCCTAAAAAACTACTTAAGATATTTTGAGGACTTTCCAATTTTGTATAACTAAAGCTTTCCTCTAGGAGCCTAATTAGTTCTTTATAACCTAATGTCTTCCCATTTAAAGCAGCTAAAATATCATTAAGCAAAGGGTGACTCTTAATAGACTTAGAAAGTAAAAGCGGCCAATCTTTATTTTCTGTATCTAATTCATCTTTAAACCACTTTCTATAGTGTAATTTAGCAAAACCTATTTCATCCTCAGCTACCAATAGATCATGTTCGTTAATAGCTGGTATCTTTAAATCATTGTTTAAATCTACTTCGTTAAAAAATTCAATTCTTGATTGAACAGATTCACCGATAATCGAGTCAGAATCAAAATCTTCTCCAAATATTTCCTTAGAGAACCTAATCAACTCATTTTTTGACTCTTCCCCGCTTCCGAGTGTCGCTGAGGTCCCAACACAGCAAAGATCGCCTCTCGAAATATTAAGTCTTGATTTCAAGCGTCTTATGAGACATGCCAAATCCGATCCTTGAGCACCATCAAAAGTATGCAACTCATCTACAACTAAATATCTTAGAGTATCCGACTCATTATGCCTCCAGATAGGATAATCTTTTGACCTTAACATAAGCATATCAAGCATTTTGTAATTGGTTATAAGTATATCTGGGGGGCTTTTACGTAAAGTTTCCTTATCAGTAATAAGCTCATCATCTTTCATAAACTTGTTAGGCGTCTCATTTTTCCCACCCACAAAAACACCTGCAGTTACTCTATTTTTCAATGATTCATTACTAGATATAAGTTTTGCTAATTCTTTGGCTTGATCTGTTGCCAAAGCATTCATCGGATAAACTAAAATGGCCTTTATGCCCTGTTTATCTCGATTTCGAAAACAATAGTCTAAAACAGGAAGCATAAAACATTTAGTTTTACCTGAGCCAGTACCAGTTGCTACGACTGTTGACTTAGGTTTGTCACCGACTAGGCGATTAAATGCTTTTTCTTGGTGTAAATACGGATAAAATGGAGTGCTAAGAATATTTTGGAAATATAACTCCTTATTTATACCTTTTTTAAATGGAAGTTTTAAAGAAACATATGGGCCCTTAAATACATTTTCATCTTGTGCTACAAAATTTCTGACTAAAGGATGAAACGCTTCATTGGTTATCTGAAATGAAGACTCAAGAAATTCTTTTACTCCACGCTCAACCTGGGAAGATAACAGTGTTGGAATCATAATAAATCCCCAGAAATATTAGAAAAAGCATTCCAAGCAATCTCATAATCCTCTTCTCTATCACACTTTACAAAGGGAGCTTTGTACGTAATCTTTTTCAAAGATGGCTCACCTGGAGTAACATCTATTTCTTTTTCAATAGAGTACTCTTCAAGCTTGTTAGAAACAATATCGTTCCATTCCTTACGGCTAACCCCTACTCCAATAAGCCCCTTATTAACCGTAAACACTATTTTCCCTTCAAAGTCATACCAGGTTTCATTCTCATTTTGGACTAAAGTTGGAAATTGTATTCTATATATTTCTTTTAACTCTGAAAGGCTCATCCCCAAAGACATTGCAGCTAACACATCAATCTCTACTAATGCCTGTCTTCTAGAAAAAGGACTTTTCAAAAACGTTCTCTTTTTTGGTGATAACCCCCCAAAATCCAAACACAGCAACTCATGCTCTTTCGTAAAGCTATCTGAAAGGAACTCTTTGCAAAAAGACGAGGTCCACAAATCATCATAATATGAGTTCACACAATTCAAAAGCAGACTACGCAAATGCAACTGCTTTTGAAACGTTTTAGAACCCAACAAAGGCAATTGCTCAAGAAGACTAATATTTGCGTGCCCCATACCAGTACTTTTAACCCTAAAATCAAATGGCAGAGAGAGAGTCAAAGAATGGAAATCTAGAAGTTCTTCTTTATTTCTAAAGTTCAATGATATACATGTGTTTATAAAAGTTAGCCCGGGAGGAATAATAGCCGAAATCAATGTTCTTTCTGCTGCTGGACCAATCATTTCACGGTTAACATGACGATACTCTGAATGAACAGGCTTATTTGCCCAAGATAATCTAGGGATACGGGAAATCACCTCTGGGGAATCAGTCATTTTAAAATTAGACCGAGGCAAGTAATTATCCTCAAGATCCATCAAATCAAGTACATCATAATGCATATTTGCAGTACAAACTCTTCGAGGGGTTTTATTTAATGGATTTCCAACATAGAAATGAGGTCCAGACATTACAAATGAATCAATACTTTGGAAATCCGTAATTTTCTCTATGCTTCCGTCATCCTGACTTGTAACTTCATTCCACATTTGAGTAGCAAAACATTCTTCTGAAATGTCCATAAGCTTTCTATTTGATTGATTAAACTTTAACAGTACCTGACTAAGGGAGGAGGAATGAAGAACCGGCAATCTACCGCATACTGACGGAGCACCATCTAACATTTGCGAAAACAACTTTAATTCATTTTCCGTGACCCTGATAATTCGATTACTATGACCTCTAGTGCTCCACTTACCCCCTTCTTTTATTCCAGGAGCATCACCATCGCCGTTATGATTAAAGCTCTCATCAATAGTATTTGGGTGAAACAAATTTGAAATATGAACAAAATAATCTTCTTCTCGACTCTCTGAGTAAACATTTAAACTAAATATCAGTCGACCATGGTCATTAGTTCCTTCAAACAAATTCAACTCATTTCTAAACTGGAAATGAAACTTAAGTTTTTTATACAAACGTTCCCTAAGAGGTCCTCCTTTTGGATCATCATAAACTCCGTCAGGGTGTACAAAAGAGGAGTAACCATCTTCTGTCAACATTCTCCAAGACAACGGAAGAAAACATTTATACAAATTAGCCTTCTGCCCTTTTAGATCAAAATATATCTCACTATTTAAGAAGTTTTTTAAACCTGATTTCATTTCAAACCTAAAAAAGTACTCCTTTTTAAGCTCATTATTCTCAAAAAACTTTTCTCTTATTTTTTTTAGTTCACTTGAAGACATCTTTTTTACAACAATACCTGGGTCATAGTCAGCCAAAACGCTCGACTCTTTCCAATCTGCTTTGACCCAAGGGGGATTCCCAAGAATTAGGTTAAAACCACCATTTAAAATGATCTGGTCAGCAAATTCAAGTGGCCAATGGAAGAACTTGTTATTGGATGCCACTTCTTGTGAAATTTTTATTAATTCAACAAAGTCGTCTTTCACAGAACTGAAATCAATGATATTTGGAGTACAAGTTTCTTTAAGGCTAATTAATGTATGCTTTTGTTTAACACTGTCCTCAAAAACTACATACTTTAATAAATCGATATGTTCTTTGCGACTAGGTAGTCGGTTTGCATGTTTTATAGGCCAGCAAAAAAAGCTACACCATAAATCGCAAATGACTTTAAGTTTATGATAGGATGATAATTTACCTGATAAAGTTGTGTACAACTTTCGAACGACTCCATCCTCTTTGGTCATAGGATCGGAATTCATTAAGCTTTCGATACCACTTTCCCAAACATTAAGCCGTAATTTATTTTCTTCAGAAATTGCTTTCATATTGGTAGCCACATCAATAAACAGCTCTTTCACTTTAGATGTAATAAGCTCCAAATCTTCAATTTCTTCATTTGAAAATGGTGTTAACCATTCTTTTCTAGTCTTGGCCAAGAGTGCTAGATCTTCTTTAGCTAAAGATTTAATAACTTTATCCGAATAATTTATCATAAAAGAACTAGGTACTAAGAAATGAAGTATTCCTTCGTTTAGAAGCTCAAAGTTCTTTTCTACCTGATTTGGTTTTAAGTTATACCACTGCTTCTTCTTACTTTTTTCAATTAATACGGATTTATCATATTTACTCAGAGTTACTCCAAATAAACTATTTCCACACCTCAATCTAGATCCAAACCATGGTACTGAAGAATCTTTGTAAATAGAGTTTAGCCAAAGAGAGACCTCAGCAAGTTCTACAGCTACAGGGTTTAAATCTACACCGTAAATATTATTAGATGAAATATAACTTTTTACTTTCTGTAGTTCTTCTTCATAAATATCTAGGGAAATAACCTTAGCAGTCTCTTCTTGCTTCTTCTTTAAATATCCTGTGGCAAGCTGACTAATTGCTTCATTCAGAAATGCTCCACTCCCCATAGCTGGTTCACAAACAGTAGTTGAGAGTATCTCCTCAGAAGTCTTATTTTTTAGATAATCCCTCAAAGTATATTTCACTAATGTATTAGTTAAAACTTCAGGTGTGTAATAGCTTGCAGAGTTTTGTCGAGCACTACCAGAAAGTCTATATATAAAAGTTCCTTTATCGAATTTTTTGAGCTTATTAGCTTCAAATACCCTTTCATCCTCAGAATATTTCTCCAATTGATCTTTATTAACAAAAAAAGCCTCATCTAATATGTTGTAATCACTCCCCGCAATCTTCACCTCATAAAGATCTTCTTCTGCAAAAAAACCGTTATAAGAGAGTAGGCCTTCATAAACAGCACCTAATTGATTTATGCCTAAGTCTGAGTAACTAATCCTTCCTCTCTTTTTTTTAGTAGATCCTGGCCTAGACAAAGAAAGCAATTGGATTACTTTTTGCAACACTCCATTTCTTAACTTTACCTTTGAGATCAAAGGGATTTTTGAATCATTAAAAAGGTGACTTTTCAGAGATGGGATTTCAAAAGTATTAAACATTTTCTTTTCAGTAAATTCAAGGTGCAATGATAGCTTTTCATAATCACCTTCTAAGCTCCGATTTCCGATCCCCTGATAATATATATTAAATAAAGTATTTAAAGATTCGTGCAAATAATACCCATTTACACTGTCCTGAGATACCAAAGGTATCATTTCTAAATCTCTTAATGAATCAAGACTATACCCTTTTCGATATGCATCACTTTTCATTTGTGATATCCCTAGTTGTGGTCGGGATTCAACATAGAAACAAAATAGTAGTCTATACAAATATCTTAAACACTCGCTCGTTAAGTTTTGTGCTAATTCAACACCATAGACTTTCTCTCTACGAACTTCCCTTAAATAAAAAATCACTTCATTTCCTAAAAGCTCAACAGCCTCTCTAAGACTATATTTCAGATCATTAGATACACTGAAAGCATGTTTGTGGGATTTTTCGTCAAGTACGTCTAATAATGATTGGCCATCATTTGGAATTAGGTTATCAGATGATAAAAGAGCACCTATCATTTTATAAATTTCAACATTTTTTCTATCAAAAATGTCTTGGAAGTCAAACTTCAAATATCTTCTTTCAGTCCACTTCTCCCTGTTGAATAAAGTAACTCCTCCCAAACTCATAAGAATTATCCACCGAGGAGGTTCAGGTACTGAATAAAAAGTAATATTGATCAAATTTTCATATGTAGTATCAAGACATTCTACATCTGAAGGTTTAAACAAATCAGACTGGACATTAACAACTAGTGGATCTTCGTTTAAGTCCGTTAATGATTCTATAATCCATAATAGTGGCGCACCTTTTGAGTCCGTAGCTTGAGACAAAAGAGGAGCGTGCTTTTGATCACCAATTTCAACATGATCTACTTTAAAGGAATACCCTAATATATTGATTAACTCTTCGAAAAATTCACGTTGAATTTTTATTTTCTGCTCATAACTTTTTAAATTATTAAATTCTTCAATCTTACTAAAGTATTTTTTTCCAATACTGCCAATGAGTTTAACGGGAGATTGATATTCAACATTTTCTTCTTCTTTCTTTGTCCATTTTTTATAAACCTCTTTTAAGTCCGTCTCAATTATAGAGTTAAGATAGTGATTTTGATAAAACTCATTAGAATTTATAACACCTGTTAAATCCATTACTCTCCTCCCTTGAACAAAGCTACAAGCTGGATATAAGGCTTATCTTCAGTTTCCAGGGTTTCTTCGATCCATTTTTCATAAGCTTCAAATGTAATCTGAATTTTTCTCTCTCTTTGCTCTTTTTTTGCTTTTCTCTTTTCAGCAAATCCATTTTCAAAATCAAACTCCATTTGAACAACTTCCAATTGCTTCTTCTTTAATTCTTTTAATTTTAAGAGCTCCGACTTTAATTTTGGGCCAAGCTTCTTTCCTCGCCCCTTTCTATACTCACTCATAATTTCTTTTGCATTAGAAACAACAACATCAAGAAAGTTTTGATATTTTGAAATATTAGAGCTATTCCCCGAGTTTGGATGATCTATCTTTTTAATTCTCTCGAAGACCTCTTTTATAGTTAAGTGGTCTTGAAATTTACCTTTATTTAGCAAAATTCCAAACCACTTAGATATTACAATATCTCCTCTTTTATTAGGGTAGCTTCCATTAACTAAGAAAATACATTCATCTTTATCTAGATAATCTGGGAGCGAAACGATTGGTGCTTCATGACGTCCAAAAGAGCATTGAAGCTTATCTCCGAGCCATTCCATTAATGGGTTCTGCTCCCAGAGTAATTGAACTTTAGGCCAAGTATCATCCTCACTACGTGAATGCTCAATTTCATTCTTTACAAGTTCTTCATCTGTAGTAACACAAAATTCATTATCGTCAGGCCAAATATCTTTTGGGTAGTACTTATAACGAAACTTAAGTTCTTCATTTGTTGAGATGTAGGCAATTTTATCATTGTTCTCTAGTCGCACATTAACCTTCTTCGAACTTTCATCCGAGTTAATATACTCAACGGCTGTTAAAAAATATTTCATTTCATCTTCAAAAAGACTGTAAGAACTTGTCATTGAGTCAACAGACCACCCCCTTTTTCCATAAGAAGCGTTTACTGTCGCAAGTGCATCTTCTATACCTGTATTACTTCTTACGTCATTTGCTTCCAAAGATATTGAGTTAAACATATCTTCAAAGTCACTTACAGACTGATTACTTTCTATAGCGTTAAAAACAATCTCCTCTGGTTCCTCTTTATATTCCTTATCTAAAAAACTTAATGGATCACCAATATTCTCATGAGCCTCATTATCCTTTTCGATAAGGATTTCCAGAAACCTTAAATCACCATTTATCTTTTCATTCTCACTTACAGTTAATAAATAATGGATCTGTGGGACTCTTTTTTGTCCATATCTATCAATACGACCATTACGCTGTTGGAAGGTCATTAAAGACCAGGGAATATCGAAGTGAATAAGCTGACAACATGTAAAATGTAAGTTTATACCCTCTGAAGCAAAGTCATTAGCAACCAAAATACGAAGTTTACTTGATTCACGTCCGAATTCATCGACAACACTCTGTATTTCAATGTCAGACATGCCTTCTCTTGTTAATTTTTGAAGCTGATCTTTAGAGAGCTTTAAATCTTTTCTTAGGTTTTCCACCAAGAACTTTACTGTATCCACCCTTTCGGAGAATATTACAATTCTAGAAAGAGGTTCCTTTGCATCGAATTTACATTTTTCCTTAATAGTGCTTAAAAGAGCCTGGTACTTCGAGAAGCTTTTATTCTTAATTGAGCTAACACTCTTATCTAACTCAGATAATAACTTTACATCATCCTCGTATCGTGAATCTTCTTTGATTCGGTTAATTCTATTATTAATAGTTGCACTACAAGCTTGAGGACTAGAGAAAAGTGACTTCTCAAGCACTGTTTTAAATAAATGATTTCCCGTACGCTTATTATCTATTGTTTTAAATTTTAAGTTTGTGAATTGCTCATATAGTGCCTCTTCTTCACTTGAAGCTGTAATTACTTGTTTAAAGATTTGTCTCTCAGGAAAATCCCCTGACACCTGGTCCTTAATATCTTTTTTAAATGCTCTGAGGAAGAGCCCTTTAATGTCCTCAGGCCCATATGTTGATGGATTTGCAATAGCCGTTGGGTTTAACATATTCATAAGACTAGCAAATGACTCTGCACTACCATCATGTGGAGTTGCAGAAGCTAAAATTAATGTATCAGATCTTGTTGCTAATAACTCAGCAAGCTTTGCTCTATCAGACTTCTTCTTCCTAGTTGCAACATGTTGGGCTTCATCGATAACAATTACATCCCAATAACATTGTTCTAAGTAAGTTCTGTACTCGCGATCTCTTTTAAGAGTATCTATTGGGATGATCGATTTATCGTAATAAAAGAAAGGGTTACTATTCGAAGGAATATCACTTCTAATTTTTTGAATGCCTTTAGAGTCGAGCCTCACAAGCGGGATATTAAACCTTGACCATAATTCCTTTTGAAATTGTGTCAACATGCTTTTCACGGCAAGAACCAATACTCTTTTTGCTTTTCCTCTTTTTATCAGTTCTGATAACAATATTCCTACTTCAATGGTCTTACCCAAACCAGTAGTATCGGCCATTAAGATTCTTTGCCTTGGCTGCTCAAGTGCCATCTGTGCTGGGTCAAACTGATAAGGAACTACATCTATCGCTGCCTTATGGGCAATATGGATTTTTTCATCACCAGGAGGTGTATTCCTCATTAAGCTTTCAATATATAGTTTCGTATCCCTAAAATATCTTGAGTCATCTACGACAAGTTTAGTATTTTCAGGGTCTAGAACATTGATTTGTTTTTCTATGTCAGATAAAAAGATGCTTTCTTTTCCATTTACAATCTCTGACACCCCTACGCAATGTAACGCATAACCACCTGTTGATGTTTGTTGAACAGTTCTAATAATCCATTCAGCATCCCTAATTTCTACTCTCGCTCCAGGAGCGATGCTCTCTCTTTGCAATTTCATCTTACTCGAGTTCCTTATCTAGCAGGGGACCTGATAACTTGAATGCCTCCATAACGGCCTTCATAACTTCATAACTTCATAATCATCATCAAACCCTGAATATTTATCGGAGTCTTCTATGGCGTCATCCTCATTAATCAAATAAGAGATTGCTGCGAGAATATAAGACTTAGTTTCGTCATCATAGTTATTAATATTCCTTAAAAAAGTTCTAGATTGTTCTATTAAGAGGTTTAATTTATCCTCATCAAAAAACTCACTCTCATTTTTTCTTCTCGGTATTGTGTTTTCTAACGAGACTAGTTCCTCTTCTAACCTAGAGCAATCTGATGCTTTAAGCGCTTTCTCAAGTTCATTACTAAAGAAAGTAAAGAACTCCTTTGGTAATATATCTTTAAACTTTTCAATTTTATTTTTAGTCATTTGTCGCTCCATCATTCATA
Source organism: Halobacteriovorax sp. HLS (assembly GCF_004006665.1). Classification (NCBI taxonomy): domain Bacteria; kingdom Pseudomonadati; phylum Bdellovibrionota; class Bacteriovoracia; order Bacteriovoracales; family Halobacteriovoraceae; genus Halobacteriovorax; species Halobacteriovorax sp. HLS. The sequence continues at coordinate 738 of NZ_QOCL01000009.1, read as the reverse complement.
ACCCATTCATCAACTTCCTGAATCTTAAATTTCCACTGCCTACCTACTTTATGAGCAGGCATCTTTTTAGATTCCAATCACCGATAAATACTTTCTTTGCTCACACCAAGATACTTTGCAATCTCTTCAACTGAGAGCCATCGATCTACATCTGTCATGAAGATTTCCTCAATAGATTAAAGTAAAATTATTTCTGTAAATTTAAACACTTATGAATTGTCTTTACAAGTAAAGACTAGCTATGACTAAATAAAAAGGTCCATTTCCTGGACCCTTTTACTCGGTATTTAGCCTAGGTTAAGGCTATCAGTAATACCTTTGATTTCCGTACCGGCTTTTCTAATGTAACGCTGCATTGTTTTTAAGTCGGCCCATCCACCCATTGCCATAACTTTAATAGGTGCGACACCGGTCTTCTCGGTTAACAGTGGAACGCACATAATCAAGACCAAAACGATCAAGATAAGCACGAGTATTCAAATCTGATAAAATTCTTTTTACCACAAAACAATTTTACAGGAGAATACTCAATGCTTGAATCACAGATTAACAAATTTCTATCACTTCCAGAACTAAAATTTACTAACAAACGCAATCTCACAAACCATATTATTCAATTAGATGCATATAAGTTTTCTAAATTTGAGGTTTGTCCAAAGTGTGCAACCAAATCGACAAAAGTTCACGATCAGGTCTATGTTCATATTAAAGATATTCCCATTCGAGACAAAACTGTTT